>JAISTN010000107.1 GCA_031272565.1 Bifidobacteriaceae bacterium | reverse complement strand
GACGTGTCGATGCCTTCTGCCTGCAACGCCGCCAGGAAGGTCTGGCCAAATTCGTCGCGCCCCAGCGAACCCAGCACCACCGTCTGTGCCCCGGCCCGCGCCGCCGCCACCGCCTGGTTGAAACCCTTTCCGCCCGGGGCCGGCCGGAAGGCCGTCCCCCGCAGTGTTTCGCCTGGACCTGGGCGCCGTGGCGCCTCCACCACCAGGTCGTACATGAACGAGCCGATCACGCACACCTTGCCGCCGCTCTTGGCCGTGCCGCCCATCGCCATATCCCCCGACCTTCAATCCTGCTTCAACTGCTGGCCCAAAGAGCCGCCAGGGTGGAAACGGTGGAACTGGTCCGGCGTGAACTCCCGCAGCGCCATCAGGCCGGCCCCCAAGGCGTCGCCCACCGCGATGGTGGCCGTCGTCGATGCGGTTGGTGCCAGCCCCAACGGGTCGGCTTCCACCGCCACCCCCACGTCCAGCACCACCTGCGCCAGGCGGCCCAGCGTCGAATCTGGCACCCCCACCATGGCGATCATCGGGATGCCCCATTCCGCCAGCATTTGCCCAAACCAGCAGACCTCTGCTGTCTCGCCCGAATTCGAAATCAGTATGACCACGTCTCCCGGCACCACCATGCCGGAATCGCCGTGCAGCGCCTCGGTGGCGTGGACAAAGAACGATGGCGTGCCCATCGAGGCCAGCGAGGCGGCGATCTTGGCGCCCACGTGGCCGGATTTGCCCAGGCCGGAGACGATCACTCGCCCGGTCGCCTGGTGCAGCAGTTCGATGGCGGCCGGCAGCGCTTGCCAGACCTGTTCCCGCACGGCCACCAGGGCTTGGGCCTCGATTTCCAACGTGCGCTGGGCAGCGGCCACGCCGCCCGCCAAGGCTGTGGTCTGGCTCATCGCAATCCTCGCTCGCTCGCCGTTGTAGCGACATCTGGGGTAAACGTTTGCTTCAAGCTTACGGCTTTCCCTGGGCGCCGTCAAGGCTTGGGTAGCCGGTTTCGGTGGCTCCGTCCGGGCGCCGTCCAACCCGCCCGGTGGCGTTCGGTTTATGGCCCTGACCTGGGTTGACGATGTCGAACGGGCTGCCGCCGCGATCGCCATCGGGCACACTACCGCCCGCCCAGGCGGAAAGCTGCCCGCCGCCGCCAAACCTCTCAACACTGGCCCAGCGACGGGCTTCGGGTCATCGTTTACCCGCTACACTGCTGGTAGACAACTGCTCACGCTCAAGGAGGCGCGCCATGCTGCTCGGTATCAGCCCACTGCTCAGGGGGCCCCTGTTGGCCGCCTTGGACCAGATGGGCCACGGCGACATCCTGGTGGTCGCGGACGCCAACTTCCCCGCCTACCGGTTGGGCCCGCCGGTCTTCGCCATCCCCGGAGCGGACAATCCGGCCGTCCTAGAGGCCATCGCCGCCGTCTTCCCGCTGGACCCAGCCGAACCGGTCTCCGCCATGGCCCCACCCACCGGCCCGCTCCCCTTTACCGATCAGATGCACGCCGCACTGGGCGGCGCCGAACCGTTCGAAACGATTGGCCGCTTCGAGTTCTACGACCTGGCCAGCGGCGCCAGCGCCATCGTCCAAACCGGTGAACTGCGCCCATTCGGCTGCATTGCCCTGCGCAAGGGCACCATCAATTAGTGCAATTGGTGCAGGCACAGCCCGGGTAGGATTGTGCCCGTCGCATCCCCACACGGAAGGCAGCAGTAGTGAAGCTCTGAAGGTCAACCGGCCCATCCCACCGACCTTTGGAGTTTTGCCATGCCCAGTATCTACGCGACCGCACTCACCTTTGACCTGCCGGATGGCGCCCGCTTGCTGGACGGCATCGACCTGGCCCTGGGCCCGGGCCGCCACGGCCTGCTGGGGCACAACGGCGCCGGCAAGTCGACGCTGCTCAAACTGTTGGCCGGACAACTCAGGCCAACTGGCGGTTCGGTCACGGTCCATGGCACCGTGGGCTACCTGCCTCAGGCCGTGGCGGCGGACCCTACCCAGCCGGTGGCTGGCTGGCTGGGGATCGAACCCCAACTGGCGGCCCTAGCCGCGATTGAACAGGGCTCGGTCGACCCGGCTGATTTTGAGACAGTGGGCTCCGACGGCTGGGATGTGGCCCAACGGGCCCGTGCCACGCTGGACCGCCTGGGCCTGCAGACCATTGAACTGGACCGGCCGGCCGGCTCCCTGTCCGGCGGCGAGGCCGTTCTGCTGGCCCTGTCCGCCCGCTTGTTGGCCCGCCCTTCGGTGCTGCTGTTGGACGAGCCAACCAACAACCTCGACACGCAGGCGCGGGCGCGGCTATATGAGGCGGTGGACCAGTTTGCCGGCTTACTGGTGGTGGTGTCGCACGACCGCGCCCTGCTGGACCGGCTGGATCAGATCGGGGAACTGAGCCAGGGCCACCTGTGCTGGTATGGGGGTGGCTTCGCGGCCTACCGCGAAGCCAAGGCGGCCGAACAAGCCGCGGCGCAACAGGCGGTGACCACCGCCGGCGCGCAGGTCCGCCGCCAACGCCGCGACCTGGCCCAAGCCGAAACCAAACAGGCCCGGCGGGACCGCTCCGGCAGGGCCCTGGCTGGCCGGGGCGCCGCCGGTTCAATGCCCAAGGGGGCGTCCAACTGGCACCAGAACCGGGCCGAACTGACGGCCGGCCGCAGCCGCGGCCTCCACCAGGCCCGGCTCGAAGCGGCCAAAGAGGAGTTGGCCAGGGCCCAGGCGGCGCTGCCCGAGCACACCAAACTGGCCATCGACCTACCCGGCACGGCAGTGCCGGCTGGCCGGACGGTGCTGGAACTGACCGGGGTGCGGCCGGCGCACACCGACCTCAACCTCGACCTCATCATTAGAGGACCCGAACGGTTGGCCATTACCGGCCCCAACGGCATCGGCAAGACTTCGCTGTTGCGCGTCATCGTGGGCCAAACCGAGCCGACCGCAGGCCAGGCCGCCCTGCGGGTACCGGCCCGCCTGGCCCCGCAAAGCCTGGACCTGCTTGATGACACCCTGAGCGTCCTGGACAACGTCTTGGCCGCCGCGCCCCGGGCCGCCCCCGCCCAGGTCCGCTCGCAGGTGGCCAAGCTGGGCTTCCGGGGCCGGGCGGCCGAACAGCTTGCCGGCACACTGTCCGGTGGCGAGCGCTGGCGGGCCAACCTGGCAATGCTGTTGCTGGCCTGCCCCGCCCCACAACTCCTGCTCCTGGACGAGCCGACCAACAACCTGGACCTGGAGGCGGTCGATCTGCTGGTCCAAGCGCTGGCCGCCTTCCGTGGCGCCCTGCTGGTGGTCAGCCACGATGAGCCCTTCCTGGCCGAGCTGGACCTGACCGGCCGCCTCGACCTGGCACGCCACCAAGAGCCCGCCTAAGAGTGGCCACCCGG
>JAISTN010000002.1 GCA_031272565.1 Bifidobacteriaceae bacterium | reverse complement strand
AGCCTGTCCAATGGCGTCCGCTGCCGCCACGCCCTCCACCTGGACCGACGGCCGGTAGGTCAGGCGGGCGGCATCGGCGGCGCTGTTGGCCACCCGGCCGTAAATACCCGGTACCACCGCCGCCAACCGGTCCACCAAGCCCAGCCGGGCGGCCGTGATCTCTCCCCCCAACTGGGCCGCTTTGTCATCCCAGACATCCATCGAAGCCAAGGCCGCCTCGCGCGAGCGGCCAGTTAACTGCCCGGCCGATTTCAGCAGGGCACTGCGTTGGCGCAACACCCGGTCATAATCAGACATGACCCCAGCCAGCCGCGGTGTCATCTGGACCAGCAGTTCATCCAGCAGCCGCCGCCGTTCATCTGGCCCGCCTTTGACCAAAGCCAGGTCCTCCGGCACAAACCGCGCCACCTTGACCACGCCCAGCAGGTCCGCCGCCCGCTTGGCCGGGGCCCGGTTGAGCCGCACCCGGTTGGACTTGCCCGGCACTATCTCAAGTTCAACCAAGACGGCGCGCTCGTCCCGGGCTATCTTGGCCCGCACAATCGCCCGGTCGGCACCTTGGCGCACCAGCGCCGCGTCGGTTGCCACCCGGTGCGAAGACAATGTGGCCAAGTAGGCGATGGCTTCGACCAGGTTGGTCTTCCCCTGCCCATTCGAACCCAACAGCGTGGTGACGCCCTCGGTTGGCCGCAACACCACTTCGTGGTAGGAGCGGAAATCGGTCAGGGCCAAATCGGTCAGGTGCACAGGCCCTCCAGTCTGCCCGGCTTGGCGCCGGCCTGGTCAGACCGTGAACCTGATGGGCACCAAGAGGTACTTGTAGTCCGGCTTGACCGGACCGTCCACACCCTCAACACCCTCAAACAACACCGGTTTGGTCGAGTTGGTCATGGCCAGCCGGACGTAGGGCGCGCCAATGACACCCAGGCCGTCCAACAAGAAGTGCGGGTTGAATGCCACCGTGATGTCGTCGCCATCAAGCGCCGCCTCAATCACCTCGGAAGCCTGCGCGTCGTCACCGGTACCGGCGTTGAGCATGGCCTGGCCTTCGCTGAAGGCAATCTGCACCGGCGTGTTCCGCTCCGCCACCAACGAGACGCGCCGCGCCGCCTCCGAAAGCTCCGCCACGTTGACCGTGGCGTAGATCTCCGAGGCGCTGGGCAGCAGCTTCCTGACCGGTGGGTAGTCGCCGTCAATCAAGAGCGACGTAGTCTCCTTGCCGGCGGCCGTAAACCCGATGATGTCGGCCAGGCCAGGGGCGGTCAAAGCCACTTCGATTTGTTCGGTGTGGCCAAACGACTTTGCCACTTCCAGCAACGTCTTGGCCCGCACCACCGCCACGCGGGAAACGCTCGGGTTGGTTGGCTTCCAAGTCAACTCTTTGATTGCTAGGCGGTACCGGTCGGTCGCCAACAGCGTCACCGATTCGCCTTCGATCTCCATCCTGACGCCGGTCAACAACGGCAACGTCTCATCCCGAGTGGCGGCCACCGCCACCTGGCTGACCGCTTCCTGGAACTTGCCGGCCTCCAATGCCCCCACGGCGGCCGGCATTGGCGGCAACGACGGATAGTCATCAATCGGCATGGTCAACAAGGTGAAGGTCGAAGCCCCACAAGTCACCACCGTCTTGGGACCTTCCAGCCGCAATGTCACCGGCTTGGCCGGCAGCAGCCGGGCAATCTCTGCCAGCAGCTTGCCGGACACCAAGACCTCGCCTGGTTCGTCAACCGCCGCACTGATGTCGGCCTTGGCGGAGACCTCGTAGTCAAAACTGGCCAGCGCCACTGTGCCGCCGTCATCGGTCTTGGCCTTGATCCGGACTCCAGCCAGCACTGGGCTGGGTGGGCGGGCAGGCAGGGCACGGGCTACCCAACCAACCGCGTCGGCCAGGACATCCCGGTCAACCACAAACTTCATGGCCTTCTCCTTGAGGTCGATCCAATCCAAGTCCAACCCTACGCGCTTCGGCCGGATTGGAGGGGCGTTAAGGGCTGGAGTCGGTTCGTCGCGTCGCTTCTTCGCGACTGGCCTGGCGCTACCCGCTCCGCTGTGGGCGGCACCTGGTCAATCTTTGAAGATAGACCGTCATCGTAGTAGGAACTGTGGATTCTGTGGAAAACGAGTGTGGTGCCAGGTCAGGCCGACAGCGGGGCTGTGGACGGGTTGGTGATGGCGTTGTGGACTAGGACCAAGGGACTGTGGACGGCGATGCGGTATCCCCAAGTGTCCACCGGGGAGGGACAAGTTGTGCACATCCTGGAGTGGTGTCATCCCGTGTTGTCCACAGAGTTACCCACACCTGTTAATTGATCCAGAACAACCCGGCGCCTGATCGATTACCGAGCGGCGTGTTGTTTGACGCGGTTGGTGAGTTCGGTCACCCGGTAAAAGTACTTCCGGTCTTCGGTCATCGAAGCCTTCACCTTCTTCTCCGCGTGCAGCACGGTGGTGTGATCCCGGCCGCCAAACTCCCGGCCGATGGCGGGTAGTGACAAGTCGGTCAGTTCGCGGCACAGGTACATGGCGATTTGGCGGGCATCGACCAGTGTCCGGGTCCGCGATGGGCCCAGAATCTCATCGATGGAGACGCTGAAGTAGTTGGCCGTCTGGCCGATGATCAACGAGGCGGTGATCTCAGTCTGGGAGTCTGTGATCAGATCCCTCAGCACGATCTCCGCGAGGGCCAGGTCGACCGGTTGGGCGTTGAGGTTGGCGAAGGCGGTGACCCTGATGAGGGCACCTTCCAACTCGCGGATGTTGGAGGCGACGCGGGAGGCGATGTACTCAACGACATCGTCGGGGGCATAGAGGCCTTCGCTGGCGGCCTTCTTACGCAAAATCGCGATGCGAGTTTCCAGATCCGGCGGGTTGACGTCGGTCAACAGGCCCCACTCGAAGCGGGACCGCAACCGGTCTTCGAAGCCGTCCAACTGTTTGGGGTGCAGATCAGAGGTGATGACAACCTGGCTGCCGGCGTTGTGCAACGTGTTGAAGGTGTGGAAGAACTCCTCCATGGTTTGGTCGCGGCCCTTGAGGAACTGGATGTCGTCGATCAGCAGCAGGTCGTTGTTGCGGTAGCGGTGGCGGAAATCAGCCATGCGGCCATCGCGGACGGAATTGATGAACTCGTTGGTGAACTCCTCCGAGGTGGTGTACCGCACCCGCAGGTGCGGGGCCAGGGAACGGGCGTAGTTGCCGATGGCGTGCAGCAGGTGGGTCTTGCCCAGGCCGGAGCCGCCGTAGATGAACAGGGGGTTGTAGGCCTTGGCCGGGGCTTCCGCCACCGCGACGGCGGCGGCGTGGGCAAAGCGGTTGGAGGTGCCGATCACGAAGTTGTCAAAGGTGTAGCGGCGGAACAGGTGGGAAGAGTCAGGCTCCAGGTTGTCTGGTGGGGTGGCAGCGGGCCGGTTGGTGTCGAAGATCTCAAGGGGTTCAGGTTGGGCGGGCAGTTCTTCTTCGTGTTCCAGGGAGGGGTCAACCGAGATGGCCAGCTTGATGTCACGGCCGGCCACCGCCGCCAGGGCGTTGGTCAGGAAAGAGGCGTTGGCCGGGGCCTCCAGGAAGTCCTTGGCGTACTGGTTGCCAACTGCCAGCAGCGCCGTGTCGTCCACCAAGGCGAGGGGCTTGACCAGAGCCAGAAAGCCACCGCGTTGGCCCGCCATCTGGCCGGAGAGGGAGTCCATGGTGGCCTGCCACACCTGGGCGATGTCTTGCGAAGTGTCCACCGGTGACCCCATTCTTGATTGTCCGGTGTCAATGCTACCGGTCACGGAGTGTCGCACCGGTTGTTGCCTAACCGGGGTGGGAGGCTAGTTGAATTATGCCGTGAACGGACACGGGCGGGTCCCCGTTTGACCTGGTGCCCGGTCGCCCCGTAGTTTTGTTCCGGCTATGTCAGCGTGCCCCACCTCGATGGCGATGCCCCTCCTTGGGGGTGTCGTTCTCTGCGCCAAGGAGGTGGGCGTGTTCATGGTGCTAGCGGTCCGCGCAGGGGTCGCGGCGCCACGCTAGCGTGCAGGAGTAAGGACTCGTGAGCAAGAGGACGTTCCAACCGAACAACCGCCGCCGGGCTAAGACCCACGGCTTCCGGTTGCGCATGCGCACCCGGGCTGGGCGCGCCATCCTAGCGGCCAGGCGCCGCAAGGGACGCGCCGAACTGACGGTCTGAGGCGCCGGCCCGGTGCTAGCACGCACGCACCGCATGAGGCGTTCCCAGGATTTCCGCTTCACCATTCACCGTGGGGCGAAAGTGCGCTGCCCGCTGGCCGTGGTCTACGCCGCAGCCGGCACAGGTCAGCCACTGGTTGGGTTCGTGGTCTCCAAGGCCGTTGGCAACTCGGTCATCCGGCACACGGTGACGCGGCGTCTGCGGGCCGTCATGGCCAGCCGGGTCAGCCGTCTGCCGGGCGGTAGCCGGGTGGTGGTGCGGGCCTTGCCGCCGGCGGCCGGTGCCAGCTACTGGGAATTGGACCGGCAGGTGGGCCGGGCCGTGGGCCAGGCGGCGGGGGTGGTCCTGTGACAACTCCGGCGGCCAGGGCGGGCAGCGCCCTAGTGCGGTTCTACCAAGTGGCCATTTCACCTTTGAGCGGACCGCGCTGCCGGTTCTACCCGTCCTGTTCCGCTTACGCGCTGGAAGCGTTGCGGGTGCACGGCCTGTGGCGGGGACTGGGGCTGACGGCCCGGCGGATCGTCCGGTGCCACCCGTGGAACCCAGGGGGAGTCGATCACGTGCCGGCCCCAATAGAAAGAGCGTGGCGTGGGCCCGCCGGAGAGAAGGTTTGGCATGAGTTGGTTTGACACGATCCTGAAGCCCATCATGTGGTGCGTCGCCTGGATCATGTACGGCGCCCACAAGTTCTTCAGCTTGGTCCACATCAACAACTCGGTGTCCTGGGTGCTGTCGATTGTGGTGCTGGTGGTGGTGATGCGCTGCATCATGATTCCGCTGTTCGTCAAGCAGATCAAGTCCTCACGCAACATGCAGTTGATCCAGCCCGAGATCCAGAAACTGCAGCGCAAGTACAAGGGCAAGACCGATCCCGTGTCCCGCCGCCGGCAACAAGAAGAGATGATGGAGTTGTACCGCAAGGCCGGCTCCAACCCGCTGTCCGGCTGCTGGCCCATCCTGGCGCAATCCCCGCTGTTCTTTGCCTTGTTCCGGGTGCTGTACTCCCTGGGCCAGGTGGCGGATGGCACCTACAAGAATGGGACGGTCAAGAGCATCGGGCCGATCGACGCCAAGGTGGCCGCGGACGTAGTCGATTCGAACGTCTTCGGAGCCCCCTTGAGCGCCACCTTCATGAATCCCGCCACCTGGGCCGGGGCGCCGGCGGTGACGGTGCGGGTGGTGACAGTGGTGTTGATTGTTCTGATGTCGGCCACCACCTTCACCACACAGCGGCAGTTGACCATGAAGAACATGCCGCAAAGCGCCATGGACAACCCGATGTTCCGGACCCAGAAGATCATGCTGTTCATGATGCCGGTGATCTTCGCCGTCTCCGGCGTCAACTTCCCCATCGGCGTGCTGATCTACTGGCTGACCACCAACTTGTGGTCGATGGGCCAGCAGTTCATTGTCATCCGCAACATGCCGGCCCCCGGGTCCGAAGCCGAACGAAGGATGCAGGCCCGCAAGGCCAAGAAGCACCCCGAACAGTTAGACAAGGACGGGGCTGGCGGTAGCAGCGAGGCCAGTCCGGCCGCCCCGGCCGGGCAGCGGCAACAGCCCAAGCGGACCACCCGGTCGCAGCGCAAGAGTTCGGCCAGCGGGCCGGAGACCGCCGGCAAGGCGCCGGCCGCGGCTGCCCAGGGCAAGGCAGCGCCAGCCAAGCCGGCGAAGGCTGCCGAGCCAACTGAGCCAGCCGCACCGGCCGAGGCAGAGACCAAGGCCGCCACGCCGACCCCGCCCAGCAAGACCTCGGGCCAACGGACCCAGCCCAAGAACACGTCCCGCAAGCAGCGGAAGAAGTAAGGAGCCAACAGATCATGACTGAGCCACAACCGGAGCGGACGGTCAGCAAACTCGAAGAAGATGGCGACATCGCCGCCGACTACCTAGAGGAGCTGCTGGACATAGCCGGCCTGCCGGGCGACATCGACATCGACGTGGACCATGGCCGGGCCGTGGTGGCGGTGGTGAACGAAGACCCGGCGGACCGGTCCCTGAGCCGCTTGGTGGGGACCGACGGCGAGGTGCTGGATGCCCTCCAGGAGTTGACCCGCATCGCAGTGCAGGCCCGCACTGGTGAGCGGTCGCGCCTGATGCTGGACATTGACGGCTACCGGGCTGGCCGGCGCGAGGAGTTGCGCCAGGTGGCGGAGCGGGCCATCGCCGAGGTCAAGGCGAAGGGCATCAACCTGCCCCTGGAGCCGATGAACGCCTTTGAACGCAAGGTGGTGCACGATGCCGTGGCGGAAGCTGGCCTGGTCAGCGAATCGTCCGGCGTGGAGCCCGAGCGGTACGTGGTCATCAGGCCCGCCTGATGGCGGCCGGGGCGGCGGCGGACTACCGGGGCTTCTTCGCGCAGGCCTATGACGGCGTGGCGCGGTTCGCGGCCCTGCTTGAGGCCGAAGGGCCGGTGCGCGGACTGATCGGGCCGAGGGAGATCGAACGGCTCTGGGAGCGCCACCTGGTCAACTGCGGAGCCGTGGCGGGGTTAGTGCCAGCCGGTGCGTCCGTGATTGATATCGGCAGCGGGGCGGGCCTGCCAGGCATCGTGGTGGCGTTGATGCGACGGGACGTAAAGGTAGAACTGGTCGATTCGATGTTGCGCCGCACGGTCTGGCTGGAGGAGGCGGTGGCGGCCCTGGAGTTGGGCAACGCCGCGGTGACCCGGGCCCGCGCTGAGGAGTTGGCCGGGCGGCGGCAAGCCGGGGCGGTACTGAGCCGCGCGGTTGGGTCGCTGGATCACCTGGCTCGCTGGTGCGGTCCGCTACTGGCGCCGGGCGGTGTCTTCTTGGCGTTGAAGGGCCAAGGGGCCCAGGAGGAGTTGGAGGCCAGCCGGGCGGCCCTGGAACGGCGCCGGCTGGTGGCTGCGGCGGTGGTAGAACTGGCGCCGGTGGCAGGGGTCGAAGCGACCTACGTGGTCAGGGCGACCAAGGCAGCCAAGTAGCCGAGCCGGTGAACGGTACCCGGCATACTTGTAGTGAGCGATTCAGAAAGGCCAGACGGAATGGATGTTTCACGTGAAACACCGGCTTGGGCGGCGCCCTTTGAGCCGCCCGCCGGTGTGCCGCGGGAAGACGTTTCACGTGAAACGGAGGGCGTCACGCCGCTGCATGGGGTGGATCTGAGCGGATTGGTCAGCGACACGCCCCTGGGGGACCAGGCCGCCATCGACGCCAAGCGGCAAATCAGGCTGGCCGGCGTGCGCTTCCCCAAACCGGCCCGGACGCGCATCATGACGGTGGCCAACCAAAAGGGCGGGGTAGGCAAGACCTCGACCGCCGTCAACCTGGCGGCCGCGCTGGCCAAAGGCGGCCTGCGTGTGCTGGTGGTGGACACCGACCCACAAGGTAACGCCTCGACGGCGCTGGGCGTTCCACACCACGAAGGGGTCAGGTCGGTCTACGATGTCCTGCTGGGCGAGACGCCCATGCTAAGCGCGGTGGC
>JAISTN010000386.1 GCA_031272565.1 Bifidobacteriaceae bacterium | reverse complement strand
TCACCAACCCAACCCGCAACGGTGAGGCCTACACCGACCCGTTGTTCTCGTTGGGTGAGGTCACCTCTAGCGGCGACCTGCCCCTGTTGGACCAGACCAACCCGTCCAGTGATGACTCGCTGTACCAGGTCAGCGTGGAGGGCGGCCTGACGGCCGGCTTCTACCAGGCCACCTTGGTGCTGCACTACACCAACGCCGCCGGGAAGGCCAAGACGGCCCAGGCGACCTTGACCTTCGATGTGGAAAAGGTGCCGTGGGAGGTGGGCGAACTGGCCCACACCGTCTCCGTCAACCAAGACGAGGTCACCATCGAGGTGACCGGCGGGGTGCCCGCTGGCGCCGCGGTGGAGTATTCGCGCGATCAGGCCCAGTGGCATGACCCGGTGGCCGAATCAAGCCAGGACGCCTGGGTGTCGGACCTGGACTTCGGCACCGAATACCAGTTCTGGGCCCGGATTAAGGGTGACGCCAACCATGACACCAGCGCCCCGGTGTTGCTGGAAGCCAAGGTCTACACCGACTACCAGACCCCCGTCTGGGATGAGGTGCTGCGGGTCAACTACGCCAACGAGCAGCTTGAGTTCCTGCCCGGCCAGGTGCCGGCCGAGTTCGCCGTCGAGGCGGCCGGGCAGGCCATCGGCGCCAACGGCTCCCTGACGGCGTTGGCCGATGGCGGCGGCGGCCCGATCAACCTGTGGCGGCCCGGCACCAACGATTTCCGGGTGGGCCCGCGCTCATCGGGCGTGGTGTCGCGGAGCGTTGCTGGGCGCCGGGTGGCACCCACCCGCAAGACCCAGGCCAACCCCACCGGCCTGATCACCACCGTGCCGGCTGAGTCGATGACCAAACCCACCGGCAAGATCGTCAACCCGGAAGACAACCCCATCGAATACCGCACGGCCGGTTCCCAAGGCGTCTGGACGTTGGCCCAGACCGGCACGGCCAGCTTTGTGGCGTTCGGCACCTATGAGGTGCGCTACCCGGCCACCGAGTCGGAGTTCGCCTCCGCCGCGGTCAGCGGTGTGTTCGTCAACTTTGTGGGCAACGACTTCCAGATCACCTGGACCGATGCCACCAACGGCACCGGGGCCTCCGGCAGCCAGATCACCGGTGCCATGGACGCCACCTTGGGCGAGGCGGTCCAGAACGGCTGGACCGTGGTGGGCTCGCACCAACTGGCGGTCGCGGCCACCACCAACACCGTGGCGGGGGCCGCCTTCTACCGCTGGAACTGGACCAACACCGGCGCCGACCCGGCGCCCACCCCGGGCGTGACCACCGAACCGGCCCACACCTACGTCTGGACGGTGACGGCCGCGGGCGCCATCGGGCTTGAGGTTGAAGCGTTCTTGCCGCGCACGGTGGAGTTCGACCTGGGCGGGGCGAGCGGCGACGTGCCGGCCATCAGCAACACACTGGCCGACCCGGACTACGACATCACCCTGCCGCCCGCCAGCGCCATGAACCGGCCCGGTTATGCCTTTGCCGGCTGGAACACCCTGGCCAATGGCGAAGGCACCAGTTACGCCAGCGGCGCCGCCTACACCATGACGGCCCCAGAGGCGACGTTGTACGCCCAGTGGACGTCGACATCGGCCAAGTTGTTGACACTGTCTGGCCAAACGGTGCGTGTCACCGGCGGGTCTGGCGGCCAGGCCGAGCCGTTCACGGCCGCCATCACCGTGCCCAACTATGTGACCGCGGTTGACGCGACGGCGGCCGAGGTTTCGGCCGGGGCCGCGGCGGCGCTGTTCACCGACAGTGACTACGCGGCGGCGGGCGATGTCGACTTGACGGTACCGGGCACGGCTTATCACGCCTATGTCAAGGTGACCGCGGCCGATGGCGTCACCACCACCTATTGGGACGTGGCCGTGACGCGGGTCAACAGTGGCGACAAGACGCTCTATTCGGTGGGTGGCCAAGCCTTTGTGGCCGGCACCACCGACTACACGGTGCCTTATGGCGTGGCCGAGTTGGTCTTTGGCGGTAACGGCAATGTGCTGGTGGCACCGGGGGCGAGTGCCACCATCAACGGCCAGGCCCGCGCCGCCTTGATGGTGGGCCCCAACCCGGTCACGATCGTGGTGACGGCGGAGGACGGCTCCGCCGTGACCCATGACCTGACCATCACCCGCCAGGCCTCCGGGCCGGTGCGGCTGGTGGCGGTGGCCGGTGAAGAGGTTGTGTTCGACAGCCCCACCGAGGACGGGTCCGGCTCAACCGATGTGGCACCCGTGGAGGGCAGCGTGACCGTGGACAACGCTGTGGCCGAACTGACCGATGCGTCCTTGGCCACCACGGACGGGGTCCAGGCCCAGGCCGGCCTGTTTGAGGCCGGCTTCGCCACCGCCCTGGCGGACCCGGTAGTGCTCAGCCCCAGCGTGCCGGTGTGGATCTATATCAAGGTGACCCCAGCCGAGGGCACCCCGGCCTACTACAAGGTGGAGGTGACCCGGCGGCCCTCGGCCGATGCCTCGCTCTACGTGGTGGCGGGCGTGCCGGTCTACAC
>JAISTN010000369.1 GCA_031272565.1 Bifidobacteriaceae bacterium | reverse complement strand
CGGCACCAACTGGCCGGCCGAGGTGGCCGTGCCGTCAAGGTAGCCTTCCTGCACACCCGTCACCGTCACCGTCAGCGTCTTGCCCTGGTCCGCACCCAAAATGGTGTAGGTGGAGGCGGTGGCACCCGGAATGACGGTGCCGTCCACCTTCCATTGGTAGGACAGTTGCGCGTTGGAAGGAGTCCAAGTGCCGGGCACCGCCGTGACCGTCTGACCCACCTGGACGGTGCCGCTGATGGTCACCGTGCCGGGCTGGACCTGCAACTGGGCCGGCGGGGTAATGTGCGCCGCCACCCGGGGCGAATCCGGCAGCAGCGAAGTGCCGCTCAGGAAGACCGTGTAGACGGGCGGGTCATCCCAGAAGCCCCAATAGGACCAGGACAGGGTGCCGTCGGCTGCCACCGTCGCCTGATCGATCGTCAGCACGCCGGTAATGCCATCGAACCCTGGCGGCAGGGCGTCCCAGTCGCCCGTCAAGACCATCACTGAGATGGTCTCATCTTCCGCCCACAGGCCGGAGTAGAACTCCAGGTCAAAGACCGGCCCCTCGCCATCGAAGTTGTCCCACTGGGTGATCTCTTGGACCTCCCACAGGGCATCAACTGCGGCTTGCAACGCCGCCACCGCAGCATCGACATCGGCCTGGGTGACAGTTGAACTGAGCATGACCGCGTCGGCGTCGTCCAGCGCATCCAGGAAGGCGTCATACGAATCATCGGTGTAGTCGCCCTTCAAGGTGCCCTGCGCCGTGTTCTCCACCGCCGCGATCAGGTTGGCCAGCGCGGTCTTATCAACCGGCGCGTTGGGCGGCAGTGCGCCCACCGTTACGGTGACGGTGGCCACGGCCGAATCGGCCGTGCCGTCATTGGCCTTGACCGTCAGGGTGACCGTCGAGCTGGCATCGCCCGCGGCCGGGGTGAAGGTCAAGGTGGCACCACTGAAGCTGGCCGCCCCGGCGCCGGAGTTGGAGGCCACCGCGTAGGTCAGCGTGTCGCCATCGGCGTCCGTGAACCAGGCAGACACCGAGGCGCTGTAGGGCACGGCGGCCGTCAAGCCGTCGGCCGAGGCCGGCGTGGCGTTGCCGCTGTAGACGCCGGGCACCACCACTGCGGGAGGCGTGTTGGGCACCGCCGCCACCGTGATGTTCAAGGTGGCATCCGTGATGGTAGCCAAGATGCCGTCATCGGCCTGGACGGTGATGACGACCGTGGTGCCGGCATCGGCCGCTACCGGTGTGTAGGTCAGCGTGCTGCCGGCCAGGCTGGCCGTGCCGGCCCCGGAGTTGGAGATCACCGTGTAACCCAAGGTGTCGCCGTCAAGGTCCGTGAACCAGCTCGCCACCGAGCCGCTGTAGGCCACCGCCGCCGGCGTGCCGCCCAGCGCGGCCGGGGTAGCCGAGCCGCTGTAGACGCCGGGGGCCACCACCGATGGGGCCGAGTTGGGGATCGCGTCCACAAAGATGTTGACATAGACCGGAGTCGATTCGGCGCCGGACGGGTCCACCGCCGCCACGGAGATGTAGTAGTAGGTGCCCGCGTCGCTGGCGGCCGGGGTCCAGGTGATGGTCGAACCGCTGATGGTGGGCGCCGTGGGCATGTCGTAACCCTTGATGACATAGGTCAGAGCGTCGCCGTCCGGGTCGGTGAACCAAGAAGTCATGTTGGCCGACAAGCCGTCAGCCGGGGTCAGGCCATCGCGTGAGGCCGGGTACAAGTCGATCGGCTTGTAGCACATGCCGGTGCAATCCGGCGCCTGGTTGACCCGGATCAACGCGACATCGTGCAAAGTGACAGTACCCGCTGGGGTAGTTAGGTTGACCGCGGTGGCCTGGGCCTGCGTGCCCAGCGAGGCGGTGCCGTCGCCGTTGTCGACATACCAACCGCCCAACCAGGAGTTGCCGCCGTTATAGACCACCTCGACCAGGTAGCTGCCCAGCGCGGCGTCAAGCTCCGCCAGGCCGTCCGACCACCAGATGGCGCCGGACACGTCGTCGCCCGATCCGCTGGGTTGGTAGTGCAAAATGACCGTGGCGTCATCCGGCACGCCGCCCTGCGGATCGGTCACTGTCAGTTCCACCCTGACCTTGCTCCAGGTCGTCATTTGGACCGGGTACAGGTGGATATCGGCCGTACCGGGCGCACCCACAGTGATTTGGGTAGCCTCAAACAGGCCACCCAGGCGGGCCGTGCTGTCGCCGTTGTCGTGGTAGGCGCCACCCTCAAGGCTGTCCCATGCATCGTCCCTGATGACCAGCCGGTAGGTGCCCTGGTCAACGAAACCAAAGCTCAACAGGCCGGTCACGTCATCGCAGGCGCCAGAGTCGTAGTAGACCCATCCGGAGTTGTCGGCGTCCCACTGCTCCAAGTCGGCGGCGCATTCCCAGCTAGCGGCGGGCGCGCCGCCCGGCAGGGTGACCAGGACATCGACCGCCGGCCGGGTGTCGTAGCGCAGGTTGACGGGGCCAAGATTGTCAAACCCGCCGGCAGCCACCGTGTAGGTGGCGGCGCTGGCTCTCAGGTCCACCAACACGGGGCTGGTGCTGATGGAGCCACCCACCCAGCCGCCCAGAGTGACCCCCGGGTCCTGCGAGATCAGCTTGATGTAGTAGTTGCCCGGCCGCAGCGCTCCCATGAAGAAGCCGCCCAGGACGCCAATCGCCACATCAACCTGTTCGCCGGTTGTCTTGTAGATCTCGACCGAATAATCGGCACTGGTGGCTGGAGTTGAACCGTCCGGCATATTGACCCAGAAGAGGAAGCTGCCGCGGGTGTCTTCCAGCATAGTGACCGTGTTCAGGTCATAGGCCGAGCTGGGCTGGACCACCAGCGGTGTGGCGTCATCGACGCTGTCCACCAGGATGTAGTTGTAGCTGCCCGGGCTGGTTTCTTGC
>JAISTN010000358.1 GCA_031272565.1 Bifidobacteriaceae bacterium | reverse complement strand
CGGCGGCGGGGATGAACTGTCACACACCCTGTTCGCGGTGGCCAACGGCACTGTGGGGCTGCGGCCCGGTGCTGGCCAGGCGTTTGTCGCCGGCTTCCATGAGACCTACCGCATCCACCACGCCGAGACCGCCTTCGGGCTGGCCCGGGTGGGCCAGGTGATCTGGCCGGTGCCGGACGCGACTGCTTTCCAAGTCCACTGCGGCGGGGTTGACCTGGGGGAATGTCCACTGGTCAACCGGGTGCGGCGGCTGGATTTCCGGCTGGGTGAGGCCGTCCAGACCGACGTCCGCCAGTTACCTGGTGGCACTCAGGTCAGTGTGGTGCAGACCTGGCTGGTGTCGCTCACCCGGCCCGGTTTGGCGCTGACCACGGTGACGGTCACTGGGGCTCCGGCGGGGGCGAGGGTGGCGATTTGTGGTGAGCTGCGGCCCTACCAGGCGGCCGAGGTGCCGGCGGATGACCCGCGCCGGGCCGACTTGCCGCTGGACGGCGGGTTGAACCGCCTGGGGCTGCCGGCCGAGGCTGGTGCAGCGGGCATTGCAGTGGCGGCCTACCGCTGCCGCAATTCGCGGCTGACGGTGGCCGCCGGCTACCGGGATACTCTGGCTGACGGCGTGCTGGAGCGGGTCATCACTTACGCCACCACCCCGTTCGAGCCGGTCGGGGTGGCCGCGGGCTCGCTGGCCGTCACCACGGATGAAGACCCGGCCCCACTGGTGGCGGCCTGTCGCGACACCCTGGCGGGGGCGCCGCGGGCGGACAAACTGCGGCAGGAACAGACCGCCTGGTTGGCCGCCTTCTGGGACCGGGCGGACGTCCGGGTCAGGTTGGCCGAAGGCGGCAAGGCCCAGGTGGCCACGCAGCAGGCCATCCGGTGGGAGCTGTTCCAACTGGCCCAGGCCAGCGCTCAGTTGGGCGGCTTTGGCGGCATCCCCGCCAAAGGCCTGAGCGGCTGGGGCTATTCCGGCCACTGTTTCTGGGACCAGGAGTTGTACATCCTGCCGTTCCTGATCTACACCGACCCAGGCAAGGCCAGGCAGGTATTGGAGTTCCGCCACCGGATGCTGCCGGCCGCCCGGGCCCGGGCGGCCGAACTCGAACTACGCGGGGCGCTGTACCCATGGCGGACCGTCAACGGCGAGGAGGCCTCCGCCTACTTCCCGGCCGGCACGGCGCAGTATCACATCGACGCCGGCGTGGCCTACGCCGTGCAGCAGTACTACACCGTCACCGGCGATGCCGAGTTCATGGCCCAGGCCGGCGGCGAAATCCTGGTGGAGACCGCCCGCATGTGGGCTGACCTGGGGTTTTGGGGAGACGATGGCTTGTTCCACATCCACACCGTGACCGGCCCGGATGAGTATTCGGCCATTGTGGATGACAACTTCTACACCAACGCCATGGCCCGCCACAACCTGCTGGCGGCGGCCCCTTGGGGCACCGCGGCGGAGGCGGCCGAATGGCGCGCCATGGCCGCCGCGATGTACCTGGGGTTCGACCAGGCGTTGGGCATCCACGCTCAGGACGCCCAGTTCCTGCGGCGCGAACCCTGGCCGGCGGCGGACACCCGCCGCCCCTTGCTGCTGCACCACCATCCCCTGGTGATCTACCGGCACCAGGTGATCAAGCAGGCCGATGTGGTATTGGCATTACACCTGCTGGGGCACGAGTTTTCGCCGGCGGCTAAGCAAGCCGACTTTGACTACTACGACCCGCTGACCACGGGTGATTCGACGTTGTCCGCCGCCACGCAGGCCGTTGTGGCGGCCGAGGTGGACCGGCCGGCAGCGGCCCTGCGCCACTTCGCCGAGGCCCTGTTCGTGGACCTGGCCAACCGGCACGGCAATACCGCCGATGGCGTCCATTTGGCCTCCGCCGGCGGGGTCTGGCTGGCGTTGGTGGCCGGCTTTGGCGGCCTGCGCGATGGCGCGGGTGAAGTGACACTGGAGCCCCACCTGCCGCCCGGCTGGGCGGCCCTGGAGTTCAGCCTCCAGGTGGGCGGCGAGTTGCGGCGGTATCGCTTCGAGGCGCCGTAGCGTCAATCCGCCCGGCGGCAGGTGCCCGGATGGTAGCCGTTCAGGCGGCCGGCGCTGGGCCGGTCGACGTGCGGACACTCAATTCGGTGGGGAAGATGGTCTGGTCTGGCAGGAGGGCGCCATCGGCCGCGGCCAACAGTAGCCGGGCGGCCTCGAAGCCCTGCTGGTAGGCCGGCTGGGACACGGTGGTCAGGCCCAACACCTGGCCCAAGTTATGGCCGTCCAAGCCGATCACCGAGATGTCGCGGCCAGGCTCCAGGCCGCGACCGCGCAAGGCATGGATAGCGCCCATGGCCGTTTCATCCGAGGCGGCAAAGATGGCGGTCGTGTCCGGGCGGCGGTCCAACAGGGCGTTGGTGGCCCCAAATCCGCCCTCCGCCGTCATGTCCGCGGGCGCATCCAGATCCGCCGTGGCGCTCAGGCCGCGGGCCCGCAGGGCGGCGCGCCAGCCGTTGCGGCGGCGCATGGTGGGCGCGGCCGGGTTGCGGTCTGAGGCCGAACCGGAGACGTGGCCAATCACCCGGTGGCCCAGATCAAAGAGGTGCTGGACAGCGGTGGCGGCGGCGGCTTCATCATCGATGCCAACGTGCGGGAAATCCGGCTGTTTGACCGAGATGAAAATAGCGGGCACGGCCAGTTGACGTAGCTGGGTCACCTCGGCGGCGGAGAAGAACATCGAGGCCACCACTACGGCGTCGACCCGCCGGGCCAGGACCTCGGCCTCGAAGGTCTTGCGGGGTAGCTGGGAATCCGGCAGGGAGTAGAGCAGGGCATCGTAGTTGGCAGCCCGCAGCGCATGTTCGGCACCCTCCAGGGTGGTGGCGAAAAACCAGCGCGAAATGGCGGGGGCGACCAGGCCAACCGTCCGGGTACGGCCGCTGGCTAGGGCCGAGGCGCTGGGGGAAGGGACGTAGCCCAACTGGGCGGCGGCGGCCAGGACGGCGGCAGTAGTGGCCGGCTTGACACTGGGTAGGCCGCGCAGGGCGCGGGACACGGTGGCAGTGGAGACTCCGGCAGCCTTGGCCACTTCGTCAATGCTGACGTTGTTGGGGTGGCCGGCGGTGGGGATGTCACCTGGGCTGCCTGTACTCACCGGCCAATTGTGGACGACCCGAGGCGGTCAATGCAAGCGCTTACGTTGGCGTTTGGGCTGGTTGAGGCGCTGGCGGCACTGGACCGGGACGGGCCGGCGCGCCCGCCCACCCGGTCAGCCGATGCCGCCAAAACCCAGTTGGGCCAGGACGGCCTTGGGGAACTCGAACCGGACCGTCACCTGCGGATCCACCACCTGGCAGAACTTCAAGTCACCCACCAGGGTCATCAAACGGCCGGCGTCGTTCACCGTCAGGCCTACCACGTCTGTCAGGAAGCCCAGGAACAGGGCACAGGCCTGCTTATAGGCCTGGTCTACCGACCCGGCGGCCACAATCACCGCATAGAGGTCCTCGGTCTCGAAGAACGGGGTGGGCAAGGCCGGAACCGGCACCGTGTCGATCACCAAGCCCACCGTGGCGGGCGTCTCCGCCCCGCAGACCAGCACCTCGCCATCGCCCATCAGCGAGTGGGCGTCGCCGCAGCCAAACAGGCCGCCATCGACGGCCGCCCTGAAATACAGGGTGGTGCCCTGGCCAATCAGCCGGCAGTCCATGTTGCCGCCATGCGCGTCCGGCGTGCCGTTCGGCACCGCCCCCGTGGCCGGCGCCAGGCCAATCACGCCGATCATCGGCTGAGACGCCAGCGTCAGCGGGCCGTGCGCCGTGGGCAGCACGATGCCGCCCGGCACGTTCTCAACAATCGTGGTTTCGGGCGACACGAAGTCCGCCAGCGCGCCATCACCTGGGATGGCACACATGGTCGCATGCCCCCGCACCTCCAGCGACGTGATCTTGACCCGCACAATGTCGCCCGGCTTGACGCC
>JAISTN010000353.1 GCA_031272565.1 Bifidobacteriaceae bacterium | reverse complement strand
CTCACCCGGTTCCGGCAAGACCAGCCTGATCGCCCGCTGCCTGGCGGCCCTGCAGGGGCACGTCCGGGTGGGCATCGTGGAGGGCGACATCGAGACGGCCCTCGATGCCGAACGGCTGGGCGGCTACGGCGCCCAGATCTCGCTGCTCAACACCGGGGCCGGCTTTGGTGGTGAATGCCACCTGGACGCCCCAATGGTGGCCCACGCGCTGCGGGAGTTGGACCTGAGCGCTATCGACCTGTTGCTGATCGAAAACGTGGGCAACCTGGTTTGCCCGGCGGAGTTCGATGTCGGGGCGCACCGGCGCGTCATCGTCGCCTCTGTTACCGAGGGCGAAGACAAGCCGTTGAAGTACCCGGTGATGTTCCGGGTGGTGGACGCGGTGGTGGTCAACAAGACCGATCTGCTGCCCTACCTGGACTTCGACCTGGACCAGTTCCTGGCCAACGTTAAGCTGGTCAACCCGGCGGCCCAGATCTTCTTGGTTTCGGCCAAGACCGGTGAGGGCTTGCCGGAGTTCCTTGACTGGCTGCATGGCTTGGCCGCGCATACACATTCTGGAAACGACTAATCGCTAGACTTTTGCTTGACCGAAAGGAGTCCCACCCATGGCATGTTTCCTGGCTACCACCGTTGCCGCTGTTGCCGTTGGCGCCGTCAAGTCTGCCCAGCGGCCGTCCGCTGACGCCGCCCAGGCCCCGGGCACCACACCGGCCCCGGCCACGAGCCGCCACAAGGTGCCGTGGCGCCGCCGCCTGACGTGGCTGTTCAACCTCTTTGCGGGGGGCTCTGTGCTGTTGGCTCTGGAGCACATCTGGCACGGTGAGGTGATCTTTGCCCCGCCGTTCCTGACCGCCATGAGTAGCGCGGAGGAGACGGCCGCCATGTGGCGTGAGATTGGCACGGTTGGCGTGGGCATGGTGCTGATCATCCTGGCCGCCTGGGGGCTGATGGTCTTCCTGGCGGAACGGGTGGAGGTCTTCCAGCGCCTGGCCCTGAGGACCAAATGACGCTGATTGTCACGGCGGCGGCCGGTTTGGCCGCTGGTGCCATCCGCCTGGCTAAACCCGCGGTGGGCATCGCCTGGCGAGTGGGCGCGCTGGCCTTGATGTACCTGGGTGCGGCGCTGATGTGGTGTGTGGACGGCATCGCCGGGCTGGTTCAAGGCGAAGGTTTCATCGAGTTGCACGATGGCGCCGCGATGCGCGATGACGCTCTGTTGGGCCTGGTGGTGGTGGGCCTTGGCTTGGCCATCTGGGCCATCCTGGTGGTGAGCCGGCGCCACCCCGGGCGGTCCCGCTAGGAGGGCTCCAGTCAGTCGTCCAGGCCGAGCGAGTAGGCCGTGTCCAGGTCTTGCGCCGAATAGGTCTGGAAGGCAATGAAGGTCTGGGTTGAAACGACGCCCGGGGTCTTGGAGACCTTGTCGGCGATGACGCCCGCCAGGTCCTCATGTTGGCGGACCTTGACCACGGCGATCAGGTCGACCTCGCCCGTCACCGAATAGACCTCTGAGACTCCCGGCAGGTTGGCGATGGCTTGGGCCGCCTCCGGAATCTGGGCGGCTTCGGTGCTGATCATGACAACGGCGGTGATCATGGCTACTCCAATCCAGCGGCGCTGGGGCTGGTTTCAGGTGTGCCGGACGCGGCGTCCGGTGCTTCGGTGGACGGTTCGGTGGCCTCATCGATGATGCTGGTCGGATCATCGGCCGGCTGTGTGGTGTCTTCGGTGGACACCTGGGTGCTGGGGGCGGCGGTGGGGGCCGTGGGCTCCTCCGTGTAGTCGAACAGGCCAAACGAATAGCCGTCAAAGAGGGCATCGACGCCGGCGTGGTACAGCGCCCGCGTGCCCAGCGGTTCGCTCAGCGTGATGGTGCCGGCCTTGCGGGCCCACAGGCCGTCCTGGCATTCGCCGGCGGGCTCGTCCACCTTGACCAGGTAGGAACCGATGGTGACCCTGTCATCCGTCTCGCTGACGGTGAAGCCGGCGTGGCCGTAGCAGACCGTTTCACCGGCGACGTAGACCAGTTGGATGGCGGTGGTGCTGGCCGAGGTCTCGCCGGCCAGGCCCCAGGGGGCGGAGATCCAGCCGCTGCCCACCTCCGGGCTGACCACCAGTTGTTCGTTCAGGGGATAATCCGGGTCGTCCTCCGAGATGCCCTCGATGCTGACCACCACGGCTGGCGGCACCGTGCCGGTGTCCTCCACCGGCGGCCCGGAGTTGGCGTTGTCGCCGCCGCAACCGGCCAGCGTCAGCGCGGCCAGGGCGGCGGTGGTCAGAGCGATTGCGAACCGTGGGGGGCGCGTGGTCATGCGTGGGCCTTCCGTCCGTCTCATAGAGTGTTTTCACTCAAGGATAGACCAGAATTTCCTAGTTTGCTGGAACCGAGTGGCCCGATTCGCTGTCTGAGTAGAGCTTTTCGATGGTGCTGGCGAAGTCCCGCAGCACCAGTGAGCGCTTGACCTTGAGTGACGGCGTCATGTAGCCGTTGGCTTCCGTGAAGTCGCCCTCCAGGATGACGAACTTGCGGATCGACTCGGCCCGGCTGACCGCCTGGTTGGTGCGCTGCACCGCCTTGACCAGCGACGCGATGACGTCCGGGTTGACTCGAGCCTGGCTGACCGGCATCGGCGGCAGGCCGTGGTTGGCCAACCAGCCGGGCAGCATTTCACGGTCCAGGGTGATGAGGGCGCCGATGAACGGCTCGCCGTCGCCCACCACCACCACCTGTGACACCAGCGGGTGGCCGCGCAGGCGGTCCTCTAGCACGGCCGGAGCGACGTTCTTGCCGCCGGCAGTGACGATCAGTTCCTTTTTGCGGCCGGTGATGAACAGGTAGCCCTCGTCATCGAGGTGGCCCACGTCGCCGGTGTGGAACCAGCCGCCGCGCAGGGCCTCCCGGGTGGCCTTGGGGTTGTTGTGGTACTTGAAGAAGACGTTGATGCCCTTGAGCAGGATTTCGCCATCGGCGTCAATCTTGACCGAGCAGCCGGGGAAGGGCAGGCCCACCGAACCGATCTTCTGGACCTTCAGCCGGTTGACCAGGATGGGGGCGGTGGTTTCGGTCAAGCCGTAGCCCTCCAGCACCATCAGGCCGATGCCGCGGTAGAAGTGGCCCAGCCGTTCACCCAGGGGCGCGCCGCCGGACACGGCGTAGGTGGTGTTGCCGCCGATGGCGGCCCGAAGGCTGCCGTAGACCAACTTGTCGGCCAGCTTGTGCTGCTTGGTCAACCAGAAGCCGGGGCCGGCTTTGGTGTCGAGCGCCCGCGAATAGACGATCGAAACCTTGGCCGCCCAGCGGAAGATCTTCAGCTTGACGCCGTGGCCGGCCTTCTGTTCGGCCGCGTTGTAGACCTTCTCCAAGACGCGGGGCACGCCCAGGATGAAGCTCGGCTTGAAGCTGCCCAGGGCCGGCACCAGGTTCTTGACGTCGGGGCAGTGGCCAATCACGGTGCCGGAGGCCAAGCCGATCACCTGGATGAAGCGCGCAAAGACGTGCGCCAGCGGCAGGAACAGCAGGGTGCGGCAGCCGGGTTGGGCAATCACGGGCACCACTGTCAATTCGGTTTCATCGAACGAGGTGTTGTCGGACAGGCGGACAAAATGGCCGTGGGTCAACTCGGTGCCCTTGGGCCGGCCAGTGGTGCCGGAGGTGTAGATGATGGTGGCCAGGTCGTCGCCCACGGCCAAGCCGCGGCGGCGTTCGATCTCCGCGTTGGGGATGCCTTCGCCAACCTTTTGC
>JAISTN010000263.1 GCA_031272565.1 Bifidobacteriaceae bacterium | reverse complement strand
CGGCACCACCGCCACCGGCGTGGTGTTGACTTCCAGCCACGTTGTGATTGTGGGGACGTCGTACCCCCATTCCGACCCGCTGATCCCTGCCATCCCCGGCTATACCACCCCGGCTTGGCCGGCCAGTGCCAAGAACGCCTATGTGCTGACCTATGACAGGACCACCGGCGCCAAGACCTTCACCTGGCTGACCGGCATCGACCCGGCGACCACCACCACCAGCATCTACGAGCCTCGCATCACCGAGATTGCCGCCAACGACTACGTGGTGCTGTTCAGCGTCCGGGAAGGCGGCGTCATGCGGACCGAGTACCGGCGGCTCAACGCCAGTGGGACGGTCACGGCGCAGGCCAGTTTGCCGCTGATGTCGTTTGATCCCTCATCCAACCCGGTGGTGGTGGACGGCCAAATCACCTGGGTTGGCTGGGGCGACCTGACCTCCAGCGTGGGCACAGCCCGCTACCTGTACCAGGTGCCGGCGGTCATGGGCGGCAACGATTCGATCCAACTGCTGTGGACCGGGTTCACGGGTAGCTCCGCGGTTGGCGGCACCCTGACGGCCAGTTCTGTGGTGGTGCCCTCCGATGCCACCGTCACCTACCAGTGGTTCCGTGATGGTGTGCCCGTGGGCTCCGACCCCACCTACACGGTGACCAGGGAGGACCTGGGTAGGAGTTTCACAGTCACGGCCACGGCCTCGAAGGCCGGCCTGGCCACCGTCACCAAGACCTCGGCGGCGGTGGTTGGCACCTGCGCCCCTGTCAGTCTCGGCTCTTCCTGGTCCTACTACCCGCCCACCACGGTGACGACCCTGAGCAGCCAGATGAGGCTTCAGCCAACTTCGGTTTCGCCGTCCTACGCCGAACTGTCCTACCAGTGGCTGCGCGACGGCGTGCCCATTGACGGCGCCACCTCGGATTCCTACTTCTCGCGCCTGGAAGACCGCGGGGCGCTGATCACGTTGCAGGTCACCGCCACCGCCGATGGCTGCTCGGCCACGGGCACTTCGTTCATTGGCTACAGCGTTGCCGCCGACGCCACCGGCCCCGCCCGGGTGATCTACACTCCCCAGATTCTGGGCACGCCGCAGGTGGGTCAAACCTTGTCCGTGGGCGCCATCACCGCCAACCCGCCGGATGCCACGCTGACCTACCAGTGGAAGCGCGGGTCAACGGTCGTTGGGACGGGGGCCACCTACACCGTCCAAGAGGCTGACATTGGCTGGGGGCTGACGGTCGTGGTGACGGCTAATGCCCCGGGCTACGACGCGGGCACACCCGTCAGTTCCTATTCGGTGACGCCCACCGGTGGGCCCATTCAACTGGGGGCTGTGACCATCACCGGCACGGCCCAGACCGGTGCCACGGTGACGGCCTCGGTGGCCAGCGTGACACCGTCCAGTGCGGCCTTGTCCTATCAGTGGAAGGTGGGTGGCACGGTGGTGGGTGGCAACTCGCCGACCTACACGGTCCAGGCGGCCGATGTGGGCCAGGCCTTGACGGTGACCGTGACGGCATCTAGGACCAACTACACCACCTCGACGGTGACCTCCGCTCCGGTGACGGTGGCGGCGACGCCGGCCTCGATTGCGTCGGTGGCCATCACTGGGACGGCCCAGCCGGGCCAGGTCTTGACGGCCGCGGTGGGTGCGGTGACGCCATCGGGCGCCACGTTGACCTACCAGTGGAAGCTGGGTGGCACGGTGGTGGGTGGCAACTCGCCAACATACACGGTTCAAACGTCCGATGTCGGCCAGTCGTTGACGGTGACGGTGACGGCCAGTGCCACCGGCTATGCCAACGCCAGCCAGACCTCCGCCCCGGTGACCGTGGCCGCCGTGGCGGCGTCGATTGCGTCGGTGAGCATTACGGGCACGCCGCAGCCGGGCCAAGTGCTGACCGCTGCGGTTGGTGCGGTGACGCCATCGGGCGCCACGTTGACCTACCAGTGGAAGCTGGGTGGCACGGTGGTGGGTGGCAACTCGCCGACCTACACGGTCCAAGCCTCCGATGTCTCCAAGCAGTTGACGGTGACGGTGACGGCCAATGCCGCCGGTTACGCCACAGCCAGCCGGACTTCCGCCGCGGTCACCATCATTGCTCTGCCGGCCGGGCCGCAGGACCGGACGTACTCCGCCTTCACCCTTTCGGCTGACATGACGGGCAATGGCCAAGGCGAGGTCTTGACCATCACCAGCACAACTGGTGCCATGACCCGGCATGCGCCGGACAAGGCGGTGGCCAAGCTGACGGCGACCAAGCTGGTCAACAGCGGCCTGCAGGGCAGCCAGATCTTTGGCCCGGGCGATTGGGACGTGGACAAGAAGGCCGATGTCATCACGGTTGACGCGGCCGGCGCCATGTGGTTGTGGAAGGGGAATGGCAAGGGCGCGGTGGCCACCACGGCGGTGCAGGCCGGCCGCGGCTGGTCGGCCTACCGGATTGTGCCCGCGGGTGACCTGGATTCGGACGGGATCAACGACATGCTGGCCATTGACGGCGACGGCAACTTGTGGTTGTACGCCGGTGACGGCAAGGGCGGCTTCAAGAAGGGCCGCACCCAGGTGGGTCACGGCTGGAACGGGTTCGACTGCTACGCGGCCGGGGACCTGAACAAGGACGGCAAGGCGGACATCCTGGGCATCAACTCGGCCGGGCTGCTCTACGCCTACTTCGGCAAGGGCAATGGCACCTTCCAGTCGCCGGTCCAGGTGGGCCGGGGCTGGGGCGCCTTCACGCTGGCCGCCGGCGCCGATCTGAACGGCGACGGCCTGGCAGACATTGTGGGCCGCAACGACACCACCGGGCAGCTTTACTACTACCAGTCGAAGGGCGGCGGCCAGTTCCAGGGCGCCAAGCTAATCGCCACCGGCTGGTGAAAGTCCACTTTGGCACCGGACACGGAGGCTGGTTCGTCAGCCGGGGACGGGTCCCAGGTGACGAACTCCGGCGCGCAATTGCGGGCTGGGCGGACGGGGCTATAGGCTCGGCGATGCAATCGGCTATCGATTGAGCCGGCAATCTAGTGCTTGGAGCTCCCTTCCCCGGGCGCCACGGACTGACAAAGGAGTCACGAGGTGACACAGGGACCAGCCCGGCCCAGAGGAGACCGGTTGGCCTGCGAACACACCGCCACCTGGCTGGAACTTGACCCGCAGACCGGGCTGCCATGCGCCATCGGCAACCCCGGGCTGGAACCGGTGCCGCTGGCCACCACTTTTGGTCTACTGGTGGGCGGCCACGAACGCCGCGGCATGTCTGGCGTCCTGGAATACGTTGACGCTGCGCTGGAGACTGCGGTACGCCGTACGGGACCCGTCCTAGAGCAGCTTGAACTGGACGGCCGCACGTACACGGTGCCGCTGATGGTGGGGGGCTGGCGGGGCCAGTTCCGCTACCATTTCAAGGCCTCCGCACCGGCTATCACCTGGGATTTCGTCTTGGAACCGGGGCCGGAGGCGCCAGTCTTGCGGGACGTACAGATCACCTTGGGTGTCACGTTGCCCGATGCCGCCCAATGGACCTGCCAGGCGCCCGGCACCAAGATCCGCCCGGATCTGCCGGTGGCCGACCTGCCGCCCAAACTG
>JAISTN010000225.1 GCA_031272565.1 Bifidobacteriaceae bacterium | reverse complement strand
CCCCCACCAGACAATGGGCCCAGTTTGTGCTGAACAACCGCTCACGGGTGCTTGACGTTGCGGTTGGAGGCAGGCACAACCGTGATGCCAGATTTGACGTTGTGATTGGTCCGATTGCGGACGATGATATCGCCCTGCTGTTCCGGCAGTTTGAGAACGGCTTGATCGGCCTGGATGAGCTGGCGCGTGGCCTTGAGTACAAGGAGTTGTCTGTCCAGCACTCGTTCCACACCGCTCGCGCCTTGACGGCGTTGGAGTTCTTGGAGGTGAGCCATGGAGAAGAGTGACGCGTTGATTGAGGCCACGGTTCAAGACATGGTTGTCTTCCAGATGGAGCAGGCAGGAATGGAGTTGCCGCAAGCACTGAGCACCGTCTTCGAATCAGTCACCTTCGATAAGCTGTCCGATCCAGAGACTGGTCTGTATCTGGCTGGTTCGGCATATGTCATTGAGTTGCTGCGTGACGAACTGAGGCTGGGACAGTTTGTGCAGCTAGAGGCCTGAGAGGGTCCGCGAGGGGTGTAGCCGGCTGGTTTGAGCGTGCCCCGGCCCAACCGGCGCTATCGCCCGCCGCCTGTCACAGGATCAGGTGAACGGATTGAGGACCTGGGCGCCCGTGGGAGCGAAGTCGGTGACGTTGCGGGTCACCACGGTCAGGTCATGTTCAAGGGCGGTGGCAGCGATGAAGGCGTCCCGGTAGTCGCGCCGGTCCGGCACATGTAACGTCCCGGCGCGCGCAGCCACGGCGGTGTCGACCGGCAGGATGCGGTCGCCGTAGGTGTTCAACACCTGGGTTTGGAACCAGCCGTCCAGGATGGCGCCCTGGGTCGCGTCGCGTCGCGCCGTGCGGGCCACCCACTCGCTCAACTCCGAAATGGTGACCGCCGATATATAGACCTCGGACGGATCAATCTGGGCCGCCCAGGCCACCACGCCAGGGTTGCGCCGGGCGGCCGGTTTGCGCAGTTCGGAAATGACGTTGGTGTCGATCAGGAAGCTCATGCCGGATCGATGGCCTTCAGTTCGATGCCGGCCCGGGGTGGCTCACCGATCAGGTGTTCATCTAGGGCCACGCCGCCCGGCATGGCGAGCGTGTCAGCCAGGCTGGGTCCGCTGGTTGTGGGGTGCACGCCACCAGGGAAGCGGGCTGCGTCAAGCACGATCAGTGATTGTTGGCCACGGTTGGTAACTGACACCTGGCCGAAGCGGTGGGCAGCCCGGGCGACGGCGCTGGGGTCACGGTTGAACTCCCGCGCGGTGTATTCCCGCCGCAACAAGCCCGGCATGGCGGCACCCTCTCGGCAATGACGGTACGTACCTTACAAAGCATAGCAGAAGGCCCCGGCCGGGCCGGGCGCCATCGGCGAAGGCTTGAGAAGCCGCCCAGGCGCGCCAGGCCACCTGGGCCTAGGCGGCGGACAGCGTCTTGCGGATGCGTTTTTCGCTGACCGGGTACTTGGTGCCCAGCTGCTGCGCGAACAGCGACACCCGCAGCTCCTCGATCATCCAGGGGACCTCCGCCAGGGCGGGTGGCGGCGGGGCGCCCGGCGGCAGGCCGGCGATGGCGTCCCCGTAGGCCATGGTCACCTGCCCCAGGGTGTACATGGCCTGCTCTTCGCGGGCCTTGGCCTGACCCAGGCGTTCCAGCCGGTAGCGCTCGGCCGCCAGGTAACGCTTCAGGTCGGCGTAGCGGGCCACCCCGGCCCGCGACAGCCAGCCCGGCCCAAACAGTTCGCCCAGATGGCGCCCGATGTCGCTGACCGAGTTCAGCACCTCCAACCGGGCCGCCTGGCGCGCCTGTTCTTCGATTGCCCGCACCTGGGGAATCAGTTCCGCCGCCCGCTGCAAAACGCCAAAGGTGGCGTCCTCCAACTCATCCCGGGCGCGGTCCCGTAGTGCCAGGTAGGCGGCCTCGGTCCAGACCGGGCCGCCGGCCGCCGCAATCAAGGCGTCGATGGCGGCCGCCTGGGCGTCCAGACACAGGGCGTCGGTGTTGGGGTAGTGGCTGGCCGCCAGCGCCAAGGCCTGTTCCGGCCGCAGCCGCGTGGTCAGCCGTGTGGCGCTCAGCGCCAACTCCCCCAGCAGCAGCCAGCGCAACCCCAGTGGCATGGCGGCGTCCCGCTGCGCCGGCGTCATGGTCAAGCGCAGCCCCACCGCCGGCGCCGTGCCGGCCGCCGCCCAGCGAGCCGGGTCGCCGGCGGGCACCAGAGCGGGAAAGCCGCGTACCGTCAAGCCGTCCGGGCCAGCCGCGGCAATCTCAGCCGGCAGGTCGCCAAAGTCCCACGTTTGTAGACCTGGCCGTTCACCCGGCCAGGGGGGTGCGGCCGGGGCCTCCGGCTCGGCCCGCGAGGCGACACCCCGCGGTGGCGGCAGCTTGGGCCGCACCGTCACCGCCGCCACATGGGCGATGGCGCTCTTGACGCCAGGCGCTGCCCGGTGCACAACTTGCAGCAGGTCATGCCCCGACGCCATCGGGCGCCCCTGCGGGTCTTCCACCACAAACGTGAGGCGGAGGTATTCCGGCACCCCATCCCAAGTCCAGGTCTCCGGCGGCACATAAACGTCCCGCATCTGCTGGAAGACCTTGGTCAGCGCCTCCGTCAGCGGCAACGGGAAACCTTCCCGGTCTGGCCAGTCCTGCGGGCTGCCCAGACGTTCCACCGCCTGGCGGGCCGTTTCCGCCGCCGGCAGCAGGAACGTCCGGTCCTTCTTAGGCAGGGCCTTGATCAGCGCCGCCACCAGGTCCGCCCGTAACCCCGGCACGTGCCAATCGAAGCCGTTGGGCCGCAACTGGTTGGCGATCTGGATGGGAATGTGGCAGGTGGCGCCATCGTGCGGCTGGCCTGGCGCGTACTCATAGGTCAGGGGTAACTCGAAGTCGCCTTGCGACCACACATCCGGGAAGCCCCGGCCCCGTTCCGCCACCTCGCCGCGCAGCACCTTGGCGTCCAGGTCAAGCAGATCCGGCGTCTTGGCCTTGGCCTTCTTCCACCAGCTATCGAAGTGCCGGGCACTGACCACCGTGGCCGGGAGGCGGTCATCGTAGAAGCCGAACAGGTCCTGATCGGACGGCCCCAGCGGGGCCTGGCGGGAGCGGGCCGCCAACTCTTCGATCCGGTCCAGCAACTCCCGGTTGCGGCGGAAAAACTCGTGGTGGGTGGACCATTCGCCCTGCACCAAGGCGTGGCGGATGAACAGGTCACGGGCCATCTGAGCGTCGATCCGGGCCAGCGGCACGGCCCGCGCCGCTACCACCGGTAGGCCATAGACCAGCACCTTCTCGTTGACAATCGCCGCTCCACGCTTGGCCGACCAGCGTGGTTCTGCGTAGGTGCGGCGGATCAGGTGGGCCGGGGCCGCCGCCTCCACCCAGGCCGGGTCAATCTTGGCCACGGTGCGGGCCCACAGCCGGGAAGTCTCGACCAGTTCGGCCGCCATGATCCAGGCTGGCGGCCGGGCGTGCAGCGGCGAGCCGGGGAAGATGGCGAAGCGGATGCCACGGGCGCCCAGGTAGTCGTTGCGGTTGGGTTTGCGGGCCGGCTGGCCGGCCTTGGCCGCGGCTTGCCGCGCGGAGGCCTTGACTGGGGTGACCTGTTGCAGGCCGATCTGCGACAACAGACCGGTCAGCAGCGCCCGGTGGATCGGTTCGCCATCCCAGGACAGTTTCCACTGGTGGGCGGGGTTGTCGCTGGTGGATGGGGCGGCATCGGCCGGGGCGGCATCGGCCGGGGTGGTGGCGGCCGGGGTGGTGGCGCGGGGCCGCTTGGGGGCTGGCGCGCTCTTGTCCCCGCGGTCCGCGCTCTGGCCGCCGCGGTCCGCCGTCTTGAGGGCCCGGCGCAACTCCTTGACCAGGTCTTGCCATTCGCGCAACCGCAGGTAGTTGAGGTATTCGGACCGCACCAGGCGGCGGAACTTGGACGACGAGGCGTCCGCCCGGGCTGCCTTGAGGTACTCCCACAAGTTCAGGAAACTCAAGAACTCCGAGGTGGCGTCGTTGAAGCGGGCATGTGCCTGGTCCGCCTGGGCCCGCAGTTCGGCTGGGCGCTCGCGCGGGTCTTGAATCGACAGGGCCGCCGCGATGATGGTCACCTCGCGGGTCACCCCCAGGCGTTGGGCCTCGACAATCATGCGGGCCAGCCGGGGATCAATGGGCAGACGGGCCAGTTGGCGGCCGATCCCGGTCAGCCGAGTCCGCCCCCGGCCTTCCGTTTCCAGGGCCCCCAGTTCTTCCAGCAGGCGGACGCCGTCCAGCACGTTGCGGGCGTCCGGCGGCTGGACAAACGGGAACTTAGCCACGTCATCGGGCGACTTGGCCACCCCCACGGCCACCATCTGCAAAATGACCGAGGCCAACGAGGTGCGCAGGATTTCCGGTTCGGTGAACTCCGGCCGGGTGTCAAAGTCGGCCTTGGAGTAGAGCCGAAGGCAGACACCGGCCGCCACCCGGCCGCAGCGCCCCGCCCGCTGGTTGGCGCTGGCCTGGGAGATCGGCTCAATGGGCAGGCGTTGCACCTTGGTGGCCTTGGAGTAGCGCGAGATGCGCGCCGTCCCCGGGTCGATCACATAGTGGATGCCGGGCACGGTCAGCGAGGTTTCCGCTACGTTGGTGGCCAAGACGATGCGCCGGCGGGCGTGGTGCTCAAAGACCCGGTGTTGTTCGGCCGCGCTGAGCCGCGAATAGAGCGGCAGAATCTCCAAATTGGCCCTACCACTGGCGCCCGCCTTGTCCTGGTGGCCGCCCACCGGAACCGCCCCCAAGTCGCCCACCAGGGCATCGGTGGCGTCGCGGATCTCCCGTTCGCCAGAACAGAACACCAAGATGTCGCCCGGGCCTTCCCGCAGCAGTTCGCGGGCAGCCTTGACGATGGCGCCCGGTTGGTCCTCCGCCAAGTCCGGATCCGGCGGGCGGTAGCGGATTTCGACCGGGTAGGTGCGGCCGGTGACCTCGATGACGGGTGCCGGCCGGCCCGGGGCAGGGCCAAAGTGGGCGGCGAACAGCTCCGAATCGATGGTGGCGGAGGTGATCACCACCTTCAGGTCGGGGCGGCGCGGCAACAGGTTCGACAGGTAGCCCAGCAGGAAGTCGATGTTGAGGGAGCGTTCATGGGCCTCATCGATGATCAGCGCGGCGTACCCACGCAGCTCGGGGTCGCGCTGGATTTGGTTCAACAGGACACCATCGGTCATCACCTTGAGGCGGGTGTCCGGCCCGGAGTGGTCGGTGAACCGGACCTGGTTACCGACCAGGCCGCCCAGGGGCGTGCCCAGTTCCTGGGACAGGCGTTCCGCCACGCTGCGGGCCGCGATGCGGCGGGGCTGGGTGTGGCCAATCATGGCGGGCCGGCCCCGGCCCTGGCCGGGGCCAGCGGCCAGCCCATAGCCCAGTTCCAGCAGGATCTTGGGGATTTGGGTGGTCTTGCCGCTACCGGTTTCGCCAGAAACGATCACCACTTGGCTGGTGCGGATGGCCTGGGCGATCTGGTCCCGCCGGGCGCTGACGGGCAGCTCCGGCGGGTAGGCGATGGTCACCCCAGGT
>JAISTN010000177.1 GCA_031272565.1 Bifidobacteriaceae bacterium | reverse complement strand
ACGCCATCGTGCGCCCAAACCTGGCCCGCCAGGTCCGCCGCCGCCTCACGGGCTGAATCGGGCAACGCCCCCGGCACCGGCTCCAGCCTGGCCTGCCCGGTCATGACAGTGTCCCCGCCCGCCACAAGGCCGCGGCCCGCTCCAGGCCCTCCGCCATGGTCAGCAACTGTGCGGCCTGCCGGGTCACCTGGGCGCCCCTGGCCGGTTCGGTGTCATCGATCCAGTCCGCGTCCATGGCACCGCCGGTGGTCAAGATGCGGGCAAAGGCGGCCGCCCGTTCCAGGGCCACGTCCAGTTCGCCGGTGTAAAGCCCGCTCAGCACCGAGTCCGCCAGTTGCAGCATTTCTTGCGGGCCGGGTGGACGCTCCGCGCCGGCCACCACCTCCGCCACCTGTTCGCGGGTGATACCCAGCTTGTAGCGCTCCGACACGGTGTGGGGGTCGCGGCGCACCCATTCACGCAGCAGGTAGACCCGCCACAGGGCGCCGGGTAGCGAATCGGCCGGCGCCTGAGCCCACAAGGAGGCCACCACTTCCAGCCCTTCGGTTTCCACCAGGGTCAGCAGGCGCTGGACCAGTTCGGGGTCTTCTGCCGCCGTCCGCCGGGCGCGTTCCACCAAGGCCGAGGCGCTGGAGTGCGCCAGTTCCGCCAGCACCGCCGGGTCCACCCCGCCGGGCAGCTCATCTGCCACCCGGGGGTCCAGCATGGCCGGGCGGCGGAACTTGTGTGGCTGATTCACGGCTTCCACTTTGCCACACGCCGGCCGGCCGGGTTGAGGACCGGGGTATCACCTGTTGGGTGGGGAGTTCTGCCCAGGGAGTTGTCCCCATTGCGCTGGTCACGGCGGGGTTCTAGGTTCTAAACCAGAGGCGACCGATAGCCTTGGATACGCTAGACCAACTACGAAGGAGTACCACAATGAAGACCACCCCCATCAAGCTCGTGGCCGCGCTGGGCGCCGGTTTGCTTGGCCTGGCAGCCCTGGCGGGCTGCGGCGGCAGCAGCGGCTCAGAGGAAGAATTCTGCAAGGTCGTCACTTCAGAAGACTTCCAGGATGTTGACGACGATGACGCCGACGCCATGGTTTCCGCCCTCAAGGACCTGAAGAATGCCGCCCCCTCCGACCTGAAGAGTGACGTCGAGACCGTTCTCAAGGCCTTCGAGGCGTACTCCAAGATCGACCAAGACGACGCGGACGCCCTGGCCGAATGGGAATCAGATATGGGCGGCGATACCGACTTCTTGGACGCCTACGGGAACGTCGACGACGCCATCACAGCATGCGAGGCAGACGAATAGTCGCCTAACCTAGACGGGCCCCAGGGGGCGGCATCGGGCATCACAGGTCCCGGTGCCGCCCCCTGGATTTGGTTTGGGAGAGTAGCCTCGTTGGCAGTCAAATGCCCCAGATGCCGTGCAGGCGCAAGGAGAGTCACAATGAAGATGACCCACTTCAAGGCGGCCGCCCTGGCGGTGGCCCTGGTGGCGGTGGCCGGCACGGTGGCCGGCTGCGGTTCCAGCCAGTACGACGGCTGGACGTTCTGTGAGATCGCGACCGATGCCGGCTTTGCCAACACCAACCCGAGTGATGACTACGACAAGTTCTTGGATGGCATCAAGGCGCTGGAGAAGACCGCCCCGGCGGATATCGCGGATGAGATCGCCCTGGTCCGGGAGGGTTTCACCCGGCTAGAGGGGATTGCGAACGACGACGTCCAGGAACGCTACGCCGCTCTAGGCGACATCGACGCGGAGGAATTCGACGCCGCGATCGACGCCGTCACCGAACGGATTGTCAGCTACTGCGCCGTCCAGGACAGCGCGACCGCCGCTGCCACGGAAAGCGCCGGGTAGGCGCTGGCCCGTCCGGCTCGGCGCCGGGCCGCCGAGCGGAAATGATGGCGGGGCCTTCACGTCCCACGGACCGCGGGCTACACTGGCGTGGCCTGACATAATCAGTGCGGGGCCCTTAGCTCAGTTGGCAGAGCAGCGGACTTTTAATCCGTGGGTCGTGGGTTCGAGCCCCACAGGGCCCACCCAAGACCACGCCCTGTTCCACCTCCACCGCGAAGGCCTGTTCGACCGGGGACTGGTGTTCAAGGGCGGCACCGCGTTCACCGGGAAGAACCTCGTCGTCGCGGCCGTCGAGCACGCGGCCGGCGGCCACAGTTATGGGCGGGTCAGGTTCGGCATCATCCTCGACCCGGTCGGCGTAGGAGTTGCGCAAGGTGGTCCGGGCCACTGTCGAGCCCGGCTCGCTGGTCATCACCGATGGGTTGAGCGCCTACCAGTCGGCGCTGGCCGGGTATCGGCATGATGCCCGCAACGAATCCGCGCCGGACGCCGATGATCCCCACGCACTGCTGCCGGGCGTCCACCGGGTGTTCTTCTTGGCCGAACGGTGGCTGTTGAGCACCCACCAAGGCGGTGTGAAACGCGAGCACCTCCAGGAGTACCTCGACGAGTTCGCATTCCGGTGGAACCGGCGCCGCACCCGCAACCGGGGGATGCCGTTCTACCGCCTGCTGCGACACGCCGTCAACACCAGTCCTGTCACCTACCAAGACCTCGTCCGCGTCGGCGACGCCAAGCCCGTCACGCCACCACCCTCCGGGAAACCGCACCCTCCCCGGAACCCTCGAAACCGGCAACGCCCACCGGCCATGGCGACACCACCCCGCCCAGCCAACCACGCCATGACCATTCACAGCAACGACATAGATAACCCTTCTGGCCGGCCGCCCGGCCGTACTGCATTACGCTAGCGAGGCCACGCAATTTGCCCAGTACGGAGGGACGCGATGACCGACCACGACGACGCTGCCGACCCGACCTGCCCCTGCATCCCCGAACGCCTGCGGCTGGCCGTGTCGCCGCTCGCGCCCGCGGCGAACGAGGTTGTCGGCGAGCATTACCGGATCACTGTGCTGACCGAGCGGCTGCTGCGGCTGGAATGGTCGCCGACGGGCGAGTTCGAGGACCGCGCCACCCAGACGGTCCTCCACCGCGACCTGGGGCCGTCCGAGTTTCGCGTGAGCCGGG
>JAISTN010000098.1 GCA_031272565.1 Bifidobacteriaceae bacterium | reverse complement strand
GCGGCGCGTTCCGTGACCAGTTCGCGCACCAGGGCCGCCAGGTTCACCGGGCTGGCCGCGGCGGCATCGGCGGCCTCGACCTGAGCCAAGTGGAGCAGGGCCGTCACCAGACGTTCCTGTTTGTAGTTGGCGTCCAAGGCCGCCTGGAAGGCGGGCCCCAGTGCCTCTGGCACCTGGCCCTGGTACAGCGGGGCCTCCAAAGCCATCCGTTCGGTGGCCAGGGGCGTGCGCAACTCGTGGGCCGCGCCCTGGATAAAACGGCGCTGAGCGGTGAAGGCGGCGTCCAGCCGGTCCAACATGGCGTCGAAGGCATCCGCCAGGTCCTGGATTTCGGCATCGGCGCCTGTCAGCTGCACCCGCCGGTCCAAGTTGCCGGCGTTGACGGCGGCGGCGGCCGTGGCGATGATGCGCAGGTGGCGCAGCGAGTTCCCCAGCCACCAACTCAGGTAGAGCCCCAGGCCGATGAAGACCACCAGCAGGCCCAGCGAGCCCCAGGCCAGGCCGCCCAGCACCTGGTCTGTCACCTGGTCGCCGGCACTGCCGGCGAAGCTGCCGGTCACGTCCGTGCCGGTCCCATCGGTGCTGGAGACTTCCACCGTGGCGATCGAGTGCCGCAGCAGTTCGCGCGTGACAAACCACTGGGAGGCCAGCAGCGCCAGCGCGCCCAGGGTCACCGACAGGGTGATGACCACCATCAGGCGCAGCCGCAAACCCCAGGTTGAAGGCCGGTTCCAGCGCTGCCGGCGTGGTTCAGCCATGGTCCACCGCCAGGCGGTAGCCCAGCCCGGGGCTGGTGTGGATCAGGTCCGGCGGACCCAGTTTGCGCCGCAACGTGTGGATGGCCAGTTTGACCACGCCCGGTTCGGCCTCGTTGCCCCACACCGCGGCCAGCAGCCCGGCCGTACCGACATGGCCGCCATCGGCCTCCAGCAGGCATTCCAGGACATCAAGTTCCTTGGCCGTCAACGGCAGGGGGCGGCCGGCCCGCTGCGCCAGCCGCCGCTCCGGGTCCAGTGACAGGTCGCCGCAGGTCAGCAGGCTGGGCTCGCCGGTGCCGGGGCGGCGGCGGCCCAGTGCCCGCAGGCGGGCCAGCAACTCGGCGTAGGCGAACGGTTTGGCCAGGTAGTCATCCGCTCCCAGGTCCAGGCCGGTGACCTTGTCCGCCAGGGTATCCGCCGCCGTCAGCATCAAGATGCGGGCGGGGTAGCCCTGGCCCGTCAGCAGCCGGCAGACGTCATCGCCGTGCATGCCCGGCAGATCGCGGTCCAGCAGCACAATGTCGTAGCCGGCCCGGGCGGCCTGGGCCACCGCTGCGGTGCCGTTGTGGACGGCTTCGGCCTGGTAACCCTGGGCGGTCAGGCCCAAGACCAGTTGTTCCGCCAGGGCGGGTTCGTCTTCGACGATCAGGATACGCATGGTGGTTGCTCCTTTCGCCGAACAGTCTGGGGGACCCCGGGTTTGGCGGGGGTTAGGCGGGCTCTAACCCCAGCATAACCGTGAGGCCGTTAGACCGGTGGATCTGGGCTCAATGGAAAACAAGGGAAGGACAGACAAATGACTACCAGCAGCGACTTGATGGAGCTGCGGCGAGAGTGTGGGCGGTGGCGAGAGTGTGGGCGGCGGCACCGGCGGGCGCGCGCCGCCGGGGTGGCGGCACTGGGGTTGGCCCTTGCCCTAGCGGCGACCGCCTCCCTGGCGAGTTGCAGTGCCGACAAGCGTGGTGACCAGGCCACCCAGGCGCCATCGGGCAGCGGCGCCGCGGTGCCGCCCTACTACCTGTTGGCGGCCAACCTGATCCCCGATGTGACCACCGCTGAGTCGGGTGCGGTGGGCGGCAACCGGGCCTTCTTCGAGGCCGACGAGGCCATCGCGGCCATGGCCGATCACCTCATGCAAAGGCTGGAGCAGCAGCAGGGCGCCATCTTGATGAACTGGATGAACCTTGGGGTGCCGGGCCCGGGCCCTGAACGGCTGTTCGAGGTGAACGACGCGGACGGCTTCTATGGCGACTACGCCGCGGCGGCCCGGCCCACGCACTCGGTGACGGTGAACCGGAACTACCTGGCCTTGGCGGGCATCACGACGGCGGATGGCAGCCCGGTGGTGGACAGGTTGGCGGATGCTCCTGGCACCCTCAACGTGGTGGCGCCCGCCGCCCTTAAGGCGCTGGAGGCGGACCTGTTGGCGGCCTACCAGGAGTACGCCTGGGAGCGGTTGGTCCAGGTGCCCAACATCTACAACGAGGAGCTAGGCCGGCCCCTGGACGGCCGCCAACCGGCCGACTTCACGGTCAATCTGATCTGGGCCCAAGATGGTCAGGCGTATGCCACCTACCAGTCCATCTACCACGAGATGACGGGCGAAACGGCCATCATCGACCCGGTGGCCGTGGTCTACAGCCACCAGTTCCATGGTTCGGATGCGGTGGCGGCCCTGACCCAGTACCTCTGTCTCCCCGGCGTGGCTGGAGCGCCGGATGATCCGGACGCGTTGTGGGACGCCATCGGGCCTCTGGTTGAACAGGTCGGCCTGGGCGGGCGGGTGTTCGGCGTGTTGTCGGTGACGGACCCGGCCGTGCAGTCCGCCGGGGTCGAAGGTGGCGGCGAGGGCGGCGGTGACGGTGGCGGTGACGGCGGCGCTAGTGACAACGGTGCCGGCGGCACGTCGTTCTCGGTTGGCACCGGCGAAGGTGCCGGGGACGGACCGGAGGACCAGTCCGGCACCGTCCCGTGACCAAGGGGCGGTGCTGGGGCCAGGCCGCCGGTGGGGTGCGAGTAGTTTCAATGGGACAAGACCGGCCGGTCAGGTATTGACCAATCGATGCGTTCAACTGACAGGCGGGACGCGGGAATCGCCTGCGCTGGGCGGTCAGGTGGCGCAGGCGGCCCAGCCGTCCTGGATGGCCTTGATCTGGTCCACGGTCAGCGGTTCGAAGCCGTTGGGGTCGCTGTCTTCCGGCAGGGTACCGGTCAAGGTCCACTGGAACGTCTTGTAGATGTCAAGGGCGGGGCCGCTCAGACCGGCCAGGGATTCGGCGTCACTGTCCGTGGTGACCTGGTAGCCGGGGCACCAGGTGGGTTGCTGGATGGCCCAGAAGAAGCGGTTGTCCAGCAACGAAGCGTCGTCAAAGGCCAGGACGGTGCCGGTACCTGGCCCGGCTTGCTGGGCCGAACCGCGCACGGCCTGCTCGTCGACTCGCTGCGGGATGATCTGGCCGTAGCCCGCCGCGCGGTATTCGGCCACCCAGCCGGCCAGTTCGGCTTGGATGGGGGCCGCGAAGCGCTGGTGTTCGCGGTAGTAGCAGTACTCCACGCCACCCGCGTCGGTGCAGACATCCGGCCCGGTTTGGTTTTCCTTTATGTCCAGGCCGTCCGGCGCCATCAGGGCGGCCGCCGCGATGACTGCCAGGGCGGAGCAGCCCATCAGTTTGCCGCCGCGGCCGGTTTCCAGCCAGGCCACCAGGTGCCAGGTGTCGCGCCGGGGCAGCAGCGAGAACGGTGGTGGGCCGGGCGGCGCGGCGTCAGGCGGCGCGCCGCTCTCCACCCACTTGCCGGGGGCCAGCATCAGCAGCACCCCGGTAACGGCCAGCAGCCCGATCCGCAGCAGCGAGCCGGCCGTCCCAAACTGCAAGCCGATCTGAGATTCGTCGTCCGCGCCCAGCAAGATGGGCGAAAAGCCCGTCTGGTAGACCCCGTCGGTGCTGAGGAGCATCAGCAGTACGCCGGTGCCGACCAGCCCCAGGCCGGTGGCGACGCCGGCCGTCGCGTAGCGGCCAATGTAGCTGCCCAGGCAGCCGCACCAGATGACCATGGCCACCTGGGCTAGCAGGGCCAACACGATGTGGCCCCAGCCCCCCCGCGGTGACCAGTCGCCGCCCAGGCACAGCGACACCGTCAAGGCCACCAGGTGGATCACCAGCACGGCGCCGGCGTACCAACCCCAGGTCTTCAGGAACCGGCGCCAGGGCAGACCCGGGCCGTGGCCCCGGCTGGCCAAGGTGACCTGGTAGGCGGTCTCCGCCCCGGCAAAGGCGGTCAGCAGCGGGCCAGCCAAGAGCAGCGCGGCGGCGCCCTGGCGCACCAGGTACATGGTCTCGCCGAATTCGGGCGCGTGCCGGAACGCCAGCAGCAGCGCCTCCACCCCGGCCACCAGCACCACCAGGCCCGCGAACGGGATCCAATTGCGGCGTGACATGGGCATTTCCTCTGGGCGGTTGGTCAAGGTCTCAGCCTACGGCAAGCGGTTTGCCGCCGCCGCCTACCGCCCCGAATGGCCACCCGGGTCCAGGTCCCAGGTGGCCATTTTGCTGCTGGGTTGGCCACCCGGGTCCAGGTCCCAGGTGGCCACCACCGCTTCGAGTGGTCGCCTGGGAGCCGGCCCGGCGAACTCGGCTTGGCGGCGGGGAGGGCGGGTTGACAACTCGGCCGGGAAGAGGTGCCGCCGGGCCACCCTCCGGTAGCGTTGGGAGCCATGCGCGGGGAGTACAAGGTGCCGGGCGGCAAACTGGTGGCCGCCGATGTCGAGGTTCAGGCCGGCCGTCTGGCCAAGGTCAAGGTGGCGGGGGATTTCTTCTTGGAACCGGATGATGCCATCGAACGGATCGAGGCCGCTTTGTTGGGCGCCTCGGTTGACGATGCCGCCGCCACACTGGCGGACCGGGTCCAGCACGCGCTGGAACCGACCGACACCCTGGTGGGCTTTGACCCTGGGGCGGTGGCGATCGCGGTGCGCCGCGCCCTGGGCAAGTCCTCCACCTGGGCGGACCATCGCTTCGAGCTGATTGAGGACGGCCCCCGTGACCCGTACACCCAGATGGCGCTGGATCAGGTCTATGCCGAAGAACTGGCGGCGGGTCGGCGTGGCCCAACGCTCAGAATCTGGGAGTGGGCCTCCAACGCCGTTATCATCGGCTCCTACCAGTCCTGGTCCAACGAGGTCGACCATGAAGGCGCGGCCCGCCACCATGTGACCGTGGTGCGGCGGGTTTCCGGCGGAGGCGCCATGTTTGTGGAACCCGGCAACACCATCACCTATTCGCTGGTGGTGCCGGGCTCGCTGGTAGACGGCATGAGCTTCATCGACTCGTATGCTTTCCTGGACGCCTGGTGCGTGGGCGCCTTGCGGGCCTTGGGCATCGAGGCGACCTACTTGCCGATCAACGACATCGCTAGCCCGGCCGGCAAGATCGCGGGCGCGGCCCAGAAGCGGTTCGCGGACGGTACCGTGCTGCACCACGTCACCATGGCGTACGACATCGACGCCGCCAAGATGCTGGAGGTGCTGCGGATTGGCCGCGAGAAGCTGAGCGACAAGGGCACCAAGTCCGCCGCCAAGCGGGTTGACCCGCTGCGGTCGCAAACGGGCCTCAGCCGGGCCCAGATCGTGGAGGCCTTCGTGTCTCATTTCGAGTCGCTCAACCGCCTGGCCCGCTCGCGGCCAACGGCAGCGGAACTGGCCCGGGCGGAAGACCTGGTCAGGACCAAGTTCGCCGCCCCCGAATGGCTCCACCAAGTGCCGTGACCACGCCGGGCGCGAAGGCGCCACCGGCGGGGCGCACCC
>JAISTN010000090.1 GCA_031272565.1 Bifidobacteriaceae bacterium | reverse complement strand
GGTGGCCGGGTTGTAGATGGCGACATCGGCGTAGTCGGTGTTGGCCCGGGGTAACGCCTGCGCCAACTGGGCCTTGAAGGTGGGGCGTTTGCCGCCGTACCACAGCTTGGATGTCTGGTAGTACTGGTCTCGCTTGATGCCGGCCAGCTCAATGCCGCGAGCAAAGCGGAAGTCGGTGGTGGAGACCAGCCGTTCGGGGTTGGTTTCCGAGGTGTAATAGCCCACGTCGAACCAGTTGACGCCGGCGGCGATGGCGGCCTGGAGCAGCGCCACTACCTGGTCCATGGTGAGACGGTCGTAGATGTGGGCAGAGCCCAGGGACAGGACGGAGACCTGGAGGCAACTGTTGCCGAGAGTGCGGTATTCCATCGCTGGGTAAGACCAATCTTTAGCGCTTCGAGGATCCGGGATGCCCGGCCTCCGCCCGATGGCCAGCCCCGTTGCGTGTGACGGTACAAGCATAGTGTGAACAGCAGGTTTCGCCTGGCGGCAAAGTCTTGTTGCGGCCTCCGGCGGGGTGCTGACGTGCTGGAGCCGGGTTGGTTGACGCTGGCCGCGGCCCAGAGTTTCGCTGCTGGCGTAAGCCGCGGGGGGGCGGTGGCGAAGGCGATCTCGGCGCCCGGTGTGGCGCGGCCGAAATCGGCCACCGGCAGCTAGCGGCCCAGGCCCAGCCGGCCGCGCCAAGGCCGTCAAGCGTGTGGAGCTGGCGGGTTGCAGGTGAGCCAAGGGGTGCCGGTAGGGTTGGAAGATCGCCGGCCCGGCCCCGGGCCGTACCACCTTTGGAGGGCTCATGGATGAGGTATTCAAGTTTCTGAAGGCCGCCGGGCACTACTTCTTGGCCACCGAGGATGGCGCCCAACCGCGCGTCCGGCCGCTGGGCACGGCCGAGATCTTTGAGGGCAAGCTGTACATCCAGACGGGCCAGGGCAAGAACGTGGCCCAGCAGATGCTGGCCAACCCCAAGGTCGAGTTGTGCGCCTACGATGGCACCACCTGGCTGCGGGTGGCCGCCACCGTGGTGCCGGACGACCGGATCGAGGCCCAGGCCTACGTGCTGTCGCACTACCCCGAACTGGCGGGCATGTACCAGCCAGGCGACGGCAACACACTGGTGCTGTACCTGAAGGACGCCACCGCCACGTTCTACAGCTTCACCGACGAACCCCGTGTGGTGACCTTCTAGAACCTGAGCCCGGGGCTGGTCCCCAGCCCCGGAGCAGTCACCCGGGACCCGTCGCCCAGTGACCACCGGCCGACTCGCCGCCATTGGGCTCAAGCCTGCCTGCGCGTTTTTCCTCTTTTTGGGTGAACAACCACAAGACCCGGCCTCCCGCCGCTAGCTAGCGTGAAGAGCAGTTAGCGGTCCAACTAACGTGGAGGCGCGAAGCAATGAAGCCCGTCGCACAACCCAAAGTCGGCATTGTCGGACTGGAATTCGGGGCCGAGTTCATTCCGATCTACCAGGCCCACCCGCAGGCGGAGATGTACGCCATCTGCCAACGGACAGCGGCCCGGCTGCATCAAGTGGGCGACCAGTTTGGCGTGCCCGTCCGGTACGACCGCTACGAAGACCTGCTGCGGGACCCGGCGGTCGACATCGTGCACATCAACACCCCGTTGCAGCACCACGCCGACCACGTGGTAGCCGCCCTGGAAGCCGGCAAACACGTAGGCTGCACCATCCCGATGGCCACCAGCCTGGAGGACTGCTGGCGAATAGTCCAAGCGCAACAACGCACCGGCCTGGTCTACATGATGATGGAAACGGTGCTGTATTCGCGCGAGTTCCTGTTTGTGCAGCAGGAATACCAAGCCGGCCACCTGGGCCGCCTGCAATTCATCCGGTCCTCGCACGTGCAAGACATGACCGGTTGGCCCGCCTACTGGGACGGCATGCCGCCCATGTACAACGCCACCCACGCCATTTCGCCCGCCTTGGGGCTGGCGCACGACCAGGCCCTCTATGCCCAATGCGCCGGTTCGGGCCGCATCTTCGAGCGGATGGTCGAAGCCTATGATTCGCCGTTCGCCACCGAGTCCACCACGCTTGGCTTCAAGGATTCGGATGTCAAAGCGGAAGTGACCCGCTCCCTGTGGGCAGTGGCCCGGGAGTACCGCGAGAGCTTTGACGTCTACGGTTCCATTCGCTCATTCGAGTGGGAACAGGTCAGGGGCGAGGGCCACGTCATGTACCTGGGCGAACAGCCAGAACACATCACCGTGCCGGACTTCGCGTATCGCCTGCCCAAACCGATCCAGCACTTCACCCGGGCCGGCGTCTACACCGACCAGGGCGACACCGCCCACCGGTCGTTTGTCCAAGGCGGCGGGCATGGCGGCTCGCACCCCCACCTGGCGCACGCCCTGATCCAGGCCGTCCGGGGCGAGGCCGAGCCCTACCCCAACGCGGTCGAGGCGGCCAACATCACCGGCGCCGGTATCTGCTCCCATCAGTCCGCGCTCCACGACGGCCAACGGGTCTACCTGCCGGCCTGGACGCTGACCGACCGGCCCAGCGGGGCCCGGATCGAGTTGGACCAGGAGCTTGAACCACCCTGGGCCGGCACCGCTGACGTCCTGCCGGGAGGTGCGGCAACATGACGGCCGCCGGCTCATTGGCGCGCCCCTTGGGCTTGAGTTCCTTCGCCTTGGCCTCGCCGATGACGGACGCGGACCTGCCCCGGCTGGCCTGGGTCCGTTCCCTGGGCTACGACCTGGTGGAGCTGTCGTACTCCGACCCGCGGCGCCTAACCCCCAAGGCGGTGCGCCGGGCGGCAGCCGAGTCCGGCTTGGCGGTGGCCGTGGCCGGCGACTTCAACGCCGAGCGGGACCTGGCGGCGGCCACCCCGGAAGGCCGCCGCCAGGGGCTGAAGTACCTCACCGCCTGTATCGACTTCGCCGCCCAAGTGGGCGCCACAGTGGTGGCCGGGCCGATGTATTCAGCCGTGGGCAAGGCCCGCTACGTCAACCCAGCCGCCCGCGAACGGGAGTGGCACTGGGCCGTGGAGGGCCTCCAGCGGGCCGCCGACCACGCCGCTGACCAGGGCGTTCGCCTGGCCCTTGAGCCGCTCAACCGGTTCGAGACGGACATGGTCAACACCACCGCCCAAGGCCTCCAGATGGTGGCCGATGCCGGCCGCGACAACCTGGGGCTGTCCCTTGACACCTTCCACATGAACATCGAAGACGACAACTTGGGGGCCGCCATCCGACAGGCCGGCCCCAAGATCTTCAGTTTCCAGGCCTCCGAAAACACCCGCGGCACACCCGGCGCCGGCCACGTGCCCTGGGCCGAGGTTTTCACGGCCCTGGACGATATCGCCTATGGCGGGCCGGTCATCGTGGAAGCCTTCCGCGACGACATCGTCGCCCTGGGTGAAGCCCTGTGCCTGTGGCGACCGGTGGCGCCGTCAATGGCGGACCTGGCGGTTGACGCCAGCCGCTTCCTGAGCCCGTTCACGGGACACCAGACCAACTAGCCAACAAGAAGAACTGGCCCGGCCCGGCCCGGACCGCCAGACCAACCAACCGATCCCAACCGACTTCAACCAGAAGGAGAAGACAGATGAGTATCAAAATGACCAGGCGGTCACGGCGACTGCTGGGTGGAGTCGCCGTCCTGGCTTGCACCCTGGCGGGCGGCCTGACCGCCTGCGGCGGCGGTGACGAGACCGTCGAGGATTCCGCCACGGCCGGCGAAGTGACCTGGTGGGGCTGGACCCCTGCCGAGGAAGTCATTGCCAACACCTACATTGAGACCTTCAACAAGGAATACCCGGACATCAAGGTGACCTTCAAGCAGGTTGGCCTGGCGGACTACGACTCGGTGATGCGCCCCGCCCTGGCCTCCGACCAGGGACCGGACCTATACGGGATTGCTCCCGGCGTCACGTTTGGGCAATTCGCCCAGTTTGGCATCGACCTGATGCCGGCCATGGTGGAACTGCTGGGTGAAGACTGGAAGTCCAAGCTGCTGCTGACGGCGGCCGATCCGCTGATCGACGAGGCCGGCGCGCTCAAGGCCGCACCGGTGGGCATCAACTTTGCCGGGCCGGTCTGGATCAACCAAGACCTGTTCGACCAGTACGGCCTGGAGCCGCCCACCAACTTCGACGAATGGGTGGAAGTCTGCGCCGCCTTCAAGGCCCAAGGCCAGGGCTGCTATGTCCACGGCGCCCAGGATGCGGCCTTCAACCGGGACGTCATCCAGTCCATCTCCGACACCATCAACCCCGGTTTGATGGCCAAGGCCTTGGCCGGTGAAGAACCCTGGAACCAGCCCGACCTGGTAGCCACCTTCGAGGCCTGGAAGCGGATGTTCGATGAAGGCATCATGGAGGAAGGCGCGCTAGGCGTGACCCACTACCCGGACGCCCACAACAAGTTCTTAGCCCAGGATTACGCCATGATCGCCATGGGCCAGTGGTACGGCCAGTACGCGGTCGAATCGATCTTGATCCCCGCCATCGAAGGCGCCGGGGTGTCCAACCCGGAGCCGTTCACGGTGGTGCCGATCTTGTTCCCGGCGGCCAACGACCAGGCCACGCCCGGCGCAATGTTTGGCGCGGCCGATTATGGCCTGGCGGTCAACGCCAAGTCGAAGCACCAGAAGGCCGCCACCACCTTTGCCCTGTGGCTGGCGACCTCACCCAACGCCCAGCAGGTGGTGGCCAACGCCCTCAACAACGTGCCAGCCCTGGCCAGCATTCAGATCGACTGGGAGGCGGCCGGCCTGGTCAACCTGGCGGTTCAGCAAGGTCCAATCGAGCAGATGATCGAAACCTGCAAGACCACCACCGAGGGCCGCGGCATGGAGCATGATCCGGCCGTGATCGACTCGCTGGGTCAAGCGGCCTCCAACGTGGCCGCCGGCAACCAGACCCCGGAGGAAGCCCTCGAGTGGCTGCAAGCCACCTTGCAGGGATAGGCCGTCCCGCGCCTCGCTGAAGGCCCAGCCTTGATGGCCGCCTGGCCGGGACGGCCGCCCGCCGCCCCGGCCAGGTTTCACCATCAACCTGGGCCCATTCGCCAGGCGCCCCAGGCGACCGCTTCAGCCAGTCGCTCCAGCCGCTCGCCCACGCCAGTTGCCCAGATCGCTCTAGACAAGGAGGTCTCCCGTGGCGGTGACCAAGCCAGCCGCCGGCCCCTCGCGCCGGCAGCACCACCGGGTGCTGCAACAGGGCCGTGGGCAGCGGCGTAGCCGTGGGCAGCGCCGCTACCGGGTGCAGCGCCCCGGCTACGCCTGGGTGGCGCCCGCCGTGGTGATCTCGATTGGCCTGCTCTACTTCTGCTTGGGCGACACCGCCTACACCTCCACCCTCCAATGGGATGGCGTCAGCCCCAACCCGGAGCACGTGGGCCTGCGCAACTACAGCGAACTGCTGCATGACCCGATCTTCTGGCGGGCGCTGCGGCACTGCGCCGTTTTCCTGGTGATCACCTTCACCATCCAGACCTCACTGGGGATCGCCTTTGCCGCCCTGTTGCATTCCCGCATCCGCCTGGCCAGCTTGTACAAGGTGATCATCTTCATTCCGGTAGTGCTGGCGCCATCCATCATGGCGCCGGTGTTCCGGTTGATCTTCGCCGCCGATGGCCAGTTCAACTGGGTGCTACGGCACATCGGCCTGGGCTTCCTGGCCCACCCCTGGCTGGGTGACGAGCGAACTTCGCTGTACGTCATCATGTTCATCCAAGTGTGGGAGTTCACCGGCCTGACCTTCATCCTCTACTACGGGGCGATGAGCCAGGTGGACCATTCAATCATCGAAGCGGCCCGGCTGGATGGCGCCGGCAACTTCCGCACCCTGGTGTCGATCGTCTTGCCGATCGTCAAAGGCACCACCGTGGCCCTGTTGATGCTGAGCGTGATTGGCGCCCTGAAGATCTTCGACATTCCCCAACTGGTCACCCTGGGTGGGCCCAACTATTCCAGCGAGTTCCTCAGCACCTACATCTACCGGCATTCGATACCGCTGGCCAGGGTAGGCTTTGGCGCCGCCGCCTCGATGGTGCTGCTGGTCTTGGCGGTGGGCTTCAGCATGATCTTCGCCCGCCTGGGCCGCCGGGGCGGTGACCGCTGATGCTTGAAGCCCGCAGCCGCAGCGCCCGCCTGGTCTTCCAGGTGCTGATCAGCCTGATGGTAATCCCCTACGCCTTCCCGTTGTTCGTCATGGTGCAGGGGTCGTTCTCCGGCCAGGGCTGGGGCAACTACAAGGCCGTGCTGAGCCGGCCCGAACTGCCCAACTTCTTCCGCAACTCAATCATCATCGCGGCCGCCACGGTGGCCATTGTCTACCTGTGCACCATGTGCGCCGCCTACGCCTTCGCCAAGCTGCACATTGTGGGCAAGGAGGTCATCTTCTGGATGCTGCTGGCCTGCCTGACCTTGCCGGGGGCGATCCTGCTGCCGTCCTTGTTCACCACCACCATCGAGGTGGGCATCTACAACACCTATTGGGCTGTCATACTGCCCTTGGCGGCGCTGCAGATTCCGTTCACGGTGTTGTTTGCCCGGACCTTTGTGGAGGGCATTCCGGACGACTTGATCGATGCCGCGCGGATCGATGGCCTGAACACGCTGCAGATCTTCCGTCACGTCATTGTGCCCCTCTCCTTGCCGATGGCGGCCACCATCATTGTGCTGACCTTTGTCCAGGCCTGGAACGAATACCTGTTCCCGCTGGTGCTGTTGCAGGACCCGTCCACCCAGACCATCACCCAGTTGCCGCAGTTCTTCATCGGGCAGTTTGGACAGGACCAAACCAAGGTGCTGGCCGCCGCCGTCATCACCGCCATCCCGGAGGTGGCCGTCTATCTCAGCCTGCAAAGACTATTCGAACGTGGCCTGGCGGCTGGGGCCTTGAAGTAGGCAAACTTGACCAGTAGACACCGCAGTCAACCATCGCAACCGAAGCCCGCCATCGACATCGTCCACCAAGGAGGTAATCCCATGACCACCACCGCCCCTTCACCGTTGGCCGGGCCCGGCCCGCGCATGGTGCTGGGCATCATGCAGTTTGGCACCACCATTCCGGAAGCCACCGGCTGCGCCCTGTTGGATCGCTTTGTTGAGGCCGGCGGGACGTGGCTGGACACGGCCAACTGCTATTCGTTCTGGTCCAGCCCCACCGGGCACGGCGGCCAATCCGAAACCGCCTTGGGTCATTGGCTGGCGGGTCACCCCGACCGGCGCCAGGCGGTCCGGATCGCCACCAAGGTGGGCTGCGAACTGGTGGCGCCGGAGGTCAACCCGGCCGGCAATGAGGGCCTAGGCGGGGCCGTCATCCGGCAGGCGTTCGCTGATTCGCTGACGCGGATGTGCACCGACTACGTCGACTTGTACTGGGCCCACCGGGATGACCGCGCGGTGCCACAGTTGGAGACCATCGAAGCCTTCTCCAGCCTGGTGACCAGCGGACAGGTGGGCCGCTGGGGGTATTCGAACGCGCCGCTGTGGCGCTACGAGCGGGCCAGGGGACTCGCGGAGGCCGGCGGCCTGGTGGCGCCCACCGCGATGCAGTTGAAGCACACCTACCTGCAGCCCCGGCCGCTGGTGCGTGACCATATCCACGACCATCGCTTCGGCTGGGTGACGGATGAAGTGATGGACTACCTGCAGGCCAACCCGGCCCACGAGGCCTGGGCCTACACACCGCAGTTGGCCGGCGCCTACAACAACCCGAACAAGGCCATCCCGGAAGCGTTTGAGCATCCCGGCACCACCCGCCGCCTGGCGGTGCTGGCCAAGGTGGCGGGGGCTTTGGGCTGGCGGCCAGGCCAGGTGGTGTTGGCCTGGATGGTTGGTTCAGACCCGGCGGTGGTGCCGATTGTGGGTGTCAGTTCACTGCCCCAACTGGAGGAAGCCTTGGTGGCCACCAGCCAGCCCCTGCCGGCCGAATTCCAGGCGGCCTTGGATGCTCCGTGGTGACAGCGCCGGTGGTCTTGGGAGCCCGAGCCCGTTGACGCCATGACGCTGTCCCCCGCAGAGAGCCTGAAGCGGCGGCGTGACCTGCTGGCCAGCTTGAACCCGCCGGTCCAGTTCACCCGCATCTTTGACCACCTGCGCGGTGTCCACTTCTTTGTCAAGGACCGCCAGGGTGTGATCCTGTTCGCCAGTGTCGGCTTGGCCAACCTGTACGGTTTCGATTCCGAGGCGGAGTTCATTGGCCGGACCGACTTTGACGTGCTGCCGGTGGGCCTGGCAGAGAAGTTCCGGCGGGACGACATCACGGTGATGCAGGCGGCCGCCCCCATGCTGGGCATTGTCGAGTTGTTCCCCAACGCCCAAGGCATCCCGGACTGGTTCTTGACCAACAAGTTCCCGCTGCGGGACCGGTCCGGCCAGGTGGTGGGCCTGATGGGGTCGATCCAGACTCACCGGGCGTCCGCCGATGGCGCCGTGCCGGCCCGGGGCATCGAGGTGGCGGTGCGGCGGATGCGGCAGGACCCGGGCGAACCGATCGCGATCCGCAAGCTGGCGGAACTGTGCCGCATGTCGGTGCGCCAGTTCGAGATCCGTTTCAAGGAGGCCTACGGCCTGGCGCCCAACCAGTTCAGGATCCGCCTGCGGATCATGCGGGCCTGCGAACTGCTGCGGGACACCGACGCCCCGGTCGCCGCGGTGGCGGAAGAAACCGGCTTCTACGACCAATCCGCCCTGTCGCACCATTTCCGCAAGGTGATGGGCCACACGCCGCTGCAATACCGCCTGCGCTTCGCCGACCCGTCCTAGATGAGGGCAGGGTGAGGTGGCGAGTGCGGCGGCCGGGCCGCAAAGGCACGGGGCGGCGGGGCCACTGGCGCGGGCGGCCACCTCGTGGACCAGCGCCGGGGCGCCGGGCCCGCGAAGTGGCAGACAACGGCCGGTTTTGGGAGGTTGGGAGGCTCAGGCCGTGAGCGCCGTTTCGGCGCCGGGAGCGTTTGCGCAGGTCAGAGGCTTGCCGCCGATGCCGGGTAGTGGCCGCGCAGGCCAGTTGGGGGCCGACATCGGCGGCTGCTGCCACAAAACCGGCCGTTGTCTGCCACTTCCAGTCACCGAAGGGACCACCCGAGGCCCGGCCAGAAGACTCAACGCCAACCGGTGGGCTTGTTCCGCCATTGATGGGTCCAGGTAGGCCAGTTGTGGCGATAGCCGCGGTGCGGCCAAGCCGGCAACCGGGACGCCAGGTCAAGAGCACTAGCCCGCCCCGCCACACAACCCCGCTGCCGCAACCGCCGCTGCAACTCTTGCCGCCGGTTCCGGTCCGGCCAGTCCGGCCCTTCGGCCGAAGCCAACACGCTCACGACACCGCCGCCAAACCCACACCAACCCCCGGGCCACCCCGCCGGGCCGTGCCCACCAGCAGTTCCCCACCGCCCCGAACCCCGCCCTGGGCGGCCCGGCGGTAGATCACGTCACCGGTGGCGTAATCAGCAATGAAGCGTTGCAGCACAGCGTTGACCGAAGTGTCCT
>JAISTN010000362.1 GCA_031272565.1 Bifidobacteriaceae bacterium | reverse complement strand
CCTTCTACGCCGCGCCCAACACCACCACCCAGACGTACCCGCGGGAGAAGTATCTGGGCTTCATGGACACCGTCAGCGGCGTGACCGTGGAACGCTACTACAACACCAGCTCACGGATCACCACCGGTAACGCCTCCGCCACCTTTGCCGACACCGGCTGGAAGCATGTTGACCTGGTGCTGACCGCCAGCGCCACCAAGCTGTACATCGAGGGCAAACTGGTTGGTCAGAACTCCGGTACGGTGCAGCAGTTGACCACCATCCTGGGCACCTCCGGCGGCATCATCCAGCTTGGCAAAGCCAACTGGGAGTCCGGCGAATACTATTCCGGCCTGCTGGACAACCTGCAAATCCGGTCCCGGGCCTTGACCGACCAGGAGATCGCGGACGCCAACCTGGCGCGCGATATCGAGGCCCTGACCTTGGGCGACACCTCCGGTTTGACCGCCAACCTGAGTCTCCCCACCAGTTCCATCTTCGGCTCCAGCGTCACCTGGGCCACCAGCGACGCCGGCGTCATCACGGCCGGCGGCCAGGTCAGCCGGCCGGCCGCGGGCGAGGCGGCCGCCACCGCCACTTTGACGGCCACCCTGACCAGCGATGCCGGCAGCGGCACCAAGCAGTTCCCGGTCACGGTGCTGGCCTGGACCGACACCTCGGCGGAGGACCTGGCCGCGATTGTGATTCCGGAGGCCGATGACGTCCGGACCAACATCACCCTGCCCACCCAGGTGGGGGACACCCAGGTGACGTGGACGGCCAAGCCCAGCGGCATTGTCAGCACCACCCAGCAGGGTGACAAGAAGCCGGGCGTGGTGACCCGGCCGGCCACGGACACCAAGGTGACCCTGACCGCTAAGGCTCCTTCCGGGGCCACCCGGCAGATTGTCCTGACGGTCAAGGCCGCCCCGGCCAACCTGGAGTCCACCATGGGCGTGCGTGACCCGCACCTGGTCCGCTCGGTGGAAGGCGACAAGTACTGGGTGATCGGCACCGACCTACACGCCGAGGGCACCGCCACCAGCCCGCCCAAGACCTGGGACCAGGTCAACGCCTCCCAGAAGATCGTGGTCTGGCAGTCCAACGACCTGGTCAACTGGACCAGCCAGCGGACGGTCTTTGCGGGCTTCGACTACGCCGGCTGCGTTTGGGCGCCGGAAGCCTGGTATGACGAGAAGACGGGCGAGTACCTGGTCTACTGGGCGGCCCGCGACCAGCGGGACAACGGCACCAACTCTTGGGCCCTGCGCATGTACCTGGTGCGCACCCGCGACTTCTACACCTTCACCGAACCGGAGGTCTGGGTCGACCTGAACGACTACACCTCCAGTTCGGACGGCCCCAACGCGATCGACGCCACCTTGGCCTATGAGGCCGGCATCTACTACCGCTTCGTGACCTCAGACTGGCGCACGGTGGTGGACACCGCCACGTCGCTGGACGGCCCCTGGACCCGCGTCATCGACCGTGGCCAGGAGAGCGCCCACGGCTTGTCAAGCAGTATTGAGGGCCTGACGGTTTACCAACTGCCGGATGGCACCTGGACGGTGATGGGCGACAACTCCGGCTATAAGGCTTTCAGCGGCGGGTCGGTCTTGGCGTCGTTGAACTTCACCGCCCTGACGTCCGGTTCTGGCGCCAACCAGTACTCGTTTGACCAGCGCTTCCGCCACGGCTCCGTGCTGCGGCTGAGCAAGACGGAAGAGGCGGCCGTTCTGGCGGCCTATGGTTCGGGCGACACCCAAGCGGTGGCGGCCGCCTGGGGCAAGCTGAAGGTGACCAACTCGGAGGCGGCCTATGGCAACCTGTACCTGCCGACAGAGATCGACGGCGTCACCATCACTTGGACCAGCTCCAACCCGGCCGTCGTTTCGGCCACCGGTGAGGTGGTTCGCCAAGCGGCCGATGCCGATGTCGTACTGACGGCCACCCTCACCAAGGGCACGGCCCAGGACACCAAGACGATCCCGGTGCACGTCAAGGCCGCCATCGAACTGGATCCGTTCCAGGCCTACATGTTCGCTTACTTCACCGGCGACACGGCGGCGGGGGAGAACATCTTCTTCGCGGCCTCGAACGGCAACACGGCCCTGAGTTGGACAGAGTTGAACGGTGGCGCCGCCAAGTTCACCTCCAAGTATGGCGAAGAAGGCCTGCGTGATCCGTTCATCATCCGGTCCCCGGAGGGCGACACGTTCTACATGATCGCCACCGACCTGTCGATTGGGAAGATCGGCAACTGGGACCGCTCCCAGCGGACCGGGTCGCGTTACATTGAGGTCTGGGAGTCCCATGACCTGGTGACCTGGTCGGAGCAGCGCCACGTGCTTGTTTCGCCAGAAACGGCCGGCAACACCTGGGCGCCGGAGGCCTACTATGACGATTCGATCGGTGCCTACGTGGTCTTCTGGGCGTCCAAGATCTACTCGTCCACCGACACCAACCACACCGGCAGTGCCTACCAGCACATGATGTACGCCACGACGCGTGACTTTGTGACCTTCTCCGAACCGCAGGTGTGGCAGGACACGGGCCTGTCCCGCATCGATTCGACCGTCATCAAGGCCGATGGCGTCTACTACCGGGTGACCAAGGACGAGGCCCAGTCGATGGGCTGCGGGGCGGACGTCTTCCAAGAGTCTTCCACCAACCTGCGGGCGCCCGTCTCCGGTTGGACCATGAACAAGCAGTGCATTGGCCAGAGCGCCGGCGTCAGCGGTGTGGAAGGCCCCACCATTTTCAAGGCCAACCCCGGGGATGCCTCCGGCTACCAGTACTACCTGTTCGTGGACCAGTACAGCGGCTCCAAGTACACGCCGCTGGTGACCAACGACATCGCCAACGCCGCCTGGGTCAAGCCGGCCAGCTACTCGCTGCCGTCCAGCCCGCGGCACGGCACGGTGATGCCGATCACGGCGGCCGAACTGACCGCCTTGACTTCGGTGCCGCCGGTCCAGGCGAACGCCGCTGGCGAGGTGTTGCGTTACGACTTTGAGAACGGCAGCGGCACCACGGTGGTGGACGTGTCCGGCAACGGCCAGGACGGCACCATTGTCAACGGCGCGGTGTGGGGCGACGGCGAACTGACCTTTGACGGCTCCAACGACTATGTCAAGATTCCGGACAACATCCTGGCCGGGCTGACCGACATCACGATCGAGGCCGAGGTCTGGATCGACGGCACCTTGACCTCGCCCTACTTCATTTACGGTTTGGGCAACACGTCCGGCACCAGCGGCAACGGCTACATCTTCACCACCGGTGACGCGACCTACCGGACGTCTATCGCTACCGGCAACTACACGACGGAGCAGACGGCCAACTCTGGGGCGGCCCTGGCCAAGGGCGAGTGGGTGTCGTTGACCTACACCCTGAAGGGCAACCAGGCCACGTTGTACCTGAATGGCCTGGCGGTGGCCACGGCCACGGTCACCATCGAACCGGGTGACATTGGCGACGGCGCCACCTTGGCCAACTACCTGGGGCGCTCGCTCTACTCTGCCGACAAGTACTTCAAGGGTAAGTTCCGCGAGTTTGCCATCTACAACCGGGCCTTGACCGAGAAGGAAGTCAAGGAGCACAACGGCATTGAGCCGGAGGTGGTCCCCAGCGATCCCGATGAGCCCTACGGCTACCTGATTGCCCACTTCATCGAGGATTCGGCTGGCTATGCCGAAAAGATCTACTTCGACATTTCGAACGGCGACGATCCCACCTCGTGGACCAAGCTGAACGGCGGCCAGCCCATCCTGGTCAACGGGCTTAATTCGACAGGTGTGCGTGACCCGTACCTGGTGAAGAACCCGCAGACCGGCAAGTACTACATTCTGGGCACGGACCTGCGCGTCTTTGGCTGTGTGCCGTATGAGTCCTACAACTGCTCCAACGGCGCGTGGGGCGCCACGGCGGACCAGCTTTCGCCGTACCTGGTGATTTGGGAATCGGACGACCTGGTGACCTGGTCCGACCCATGGTTGATGAAGGTGGCCCAGCCGGACCACCGGATGGCCTGGGCGCCGGAGGCGACCTGGGTGGCGGACCGGGGCGAGTTCATCCTCTATTGGTCCAGCTATTCGCGCAGCGCCGGCTACACCCAGGTGCAGTACGGCTTCACGGCCGATTTCACCACGGCCGGCTTCACCTATGGCGGCACGTTGATTGACCTTGGGCATGACGTGATTGACACCACCGTGCACCAGTACAACGGCAAGACCTACCGCATCTCGAAGGACAACGGTGCGGGGCGGAACGCCGTGTACATGGAGGTGACCGATGCCGTCGAATGGTGGCTGCCGGCCACCACCTGGACCCAGGTCAGGGACGGCATCGGCCAGGCCGATTACGGCTCGGTGGAGGGCCCGCTGATCTTCAAGGCGCACGATGCCGAAGAGTGGTATGTCTTCGTTGACCAGTACGGCAGTTCGGGTCAGGGCTACCGGCCATACAAGGTGACCGGCTTGGGTGGGCCGGTGGCGACGGCGGCCACGGACATTCAGTTCACCAAGCTGGCCGCGCCCATGCCGGGCATGGATTCGGCCACCAAGCATGGCGTGGTGATCGGCCTGACGGCGGGGGAGTACACGGCGTTGCGCCGGGCGGATCAGGTCGAGTCGGTCTCCAGCGTTGCCGTGTCGACTCCGGCGGGCGTGGCCCCGGTGCTGCCCAGCACGGTGACGGTGACGTATGCGGATGACACCTACGGGCCGCTGACCGAAGCCAAGGCGGTGACCTGGCAGACGGTGCAGTCTTCGCAGTACGCCAGCCAGGGCGTGTTCACTGTCAGCGGGCAGGTGACCGGCGTGCTGCCGAACGGCCAGTTGAGCGCCTATGTCGGGTCGACCTTGAAGGCGACCGCCACGGTGACGGTGACGGCGCCGCTGGTAGACAAGACGGCTTTAGAGGCGGCGATTGACGCGGCCGAGAGCCTCGATGAGGCCGAATACACGGCGGCTTCGTGGGCGCCGGTGGCGGCGGCGCTGGACGAGGCGCAAGACGTGTTCGACAACCCGCTGGCCACCCAGGATGAGGTTGACCAGGCAGCTCAGGCCCTGGTGGATGCTATCGCCGGCTTGCAGCCGCTGGGTCAGAAGGAAGTGCTGGAAAGCTGGTCTGACATTGGCCAGGCGCTGGTTGATTCGGGTGTGTTGGATGTGTTTACGGACGAGTCGGTCCAAGATCTGCTCGACGCGCTTGAGGCGGCTCAGGAGGTGCTGGACGATCCGCAGGCTTCACAAGCCGAGGTGGACCAGGC
>JAISTN010000361.1 GCA_031272565.1 Bifidobacteriaceae bacterium | reverse complement strand
TCAACGTTCGGCCTCTTCGGCCCAAGACAATTTTGACGCCTCGGCCGTCGGTTCGCCCCTGACGGCGGAAACCGTGGCTCGCGACACGGTGCGGTCGGTGGTCAAGAGCGGTTCGGCCGCCCGGGCCGTCTCGCTGGTGCCGCCGGATCAACCCTTGCCGGGCACCATCAGCGCCATCTTTACCGAACGGCAACTGTGGAATGTGGCCTCGGCCGATTTGCGCCAGGCAGCCTTGGACAACCCGGGCCAGCAGTTCTGGCAGTCGGTCGAACTGCCGGAAACAACCGCGGGGGAGGGAGCTTCTCCGGGCATTGCCGTGGCCCAGTCCGTCCGGCTGATGAACATCAACTATGTCCTGGTGCTGGTCTATGACCTGAGCACGGAACAGTCAACCATGAACCTGATTGCCCGGGTGGTTTCCGGCGCCGGCCTGGCCATGCTGGTGATCGTGGTCCTGGTGGCTTGGCTGGTGACCCACCAGGTGGCCCGGCCGGTGCGCCAAGCGGCGGCCGCGGCGGCCAAACTGGCGGGCGGCGACCTGGACGAACGCCTGACAGTCAAGGGCCGCGATGAGGTTGCCACGCTGGCCTGGTCCTTCAACGGCATGGCGGCGGCGTTGCAAAGCCACATCGATGAACTGGAAGACCTGTCGACGTTGCAGCGGCGCTTCGTGTCGGATGTGTCGCACGAACTGCGCACCCCTTTGGCCACTATCCGCATGGCCAGCGACATGATTTACACCGCCCGCGAGGCCTACCCGCCGGCCCAGGCCCGCTCGGCCGAACTGCTGGCCGCCCAGGTGGACCGGTTCGACGCCTTGCTGGCGGACCTGCTGGAGATTTCCCGCTTCGACGCCGGTGCCGCCCAGTTGGAGGTCGAGCCAACCGAACTGAAGGATCTGGTGACCAGCGAACTGGAGGGCTTCGAGGCCCTGGCGGCGGAAAAGTCGGTCGAGTTGCGTCCGCATCTGGCGGACCAGCCTTGCCTGGCCGAGCTGGACCGCCGCCGGGTGTCGCGGATTGTGCGCAACCTGCTGGTGAACGCCATCGAGCACGCCGAAGGGGGGCCGGTGGACGTGTACGTTTCGGCCAACTTTGGGGCCGTCGCGGTGGTGGTGCGGGACCACGGCGTGGGCTTGAGTGACGAACAGATGGAGCGGGTCTTTGACCGCTTCTGGCGGGCCGATCCGGCGCGGGCGCGCACCACCGGTGGCACCGGCCTGGGCTTGGCCATCGCGGTCGAGGACGCCAACCTGCATGGTGGCCGCCTGGACGTTTGGGGCCGGCCGGGTGAGGGCGCCAGCTTCCGGTTGGTCTTGCCGCGCACGGCGGGGGTCAAGGACCTGGCGCCGCCTCTGGAGTTGGTGCCGGAAGACGGGTCTGAGTCAGCCGGCCTGGCCTTGGGGACGGACGTTATGCCCGATGGCGTCCGCCGCGGGACTGGCGGTACCGGCGGCCCGCCCGGTGCCAGCCCGGCTGACCTGCCGGCTTTGCCCGTGGAGGTGGAAGCATGAACGGCATCTTGACAGCCCGCGGCCGGCGGCGGACCGCCCGCTTGGCGGTCACCGCGGGGTTCGCGGCCGCCCTACTGGCGGGCTGCGCCAGCCTGCCCAGCGCTGGCCCGGTCAACCAGGGCCTGGTGGAAGCTGGCGCCCGGGCGCCGGACATCCAGGCGGTGGCGGCCGGCCCGGCCGAGGGCGCCAGCCCGGAGCAGATTGTGCAGGGCTTCTTGCAGGCCACGCTGGCGGGGGCCTCGGACGATTTCGCGGTGGCCCGGACTTACCTGACCCATGACGCGGCCGGGGCTTGGGACCCGACGGCCAGCGTGGCCATCTACCGTTCGGGTGAGGCGCCCACGTTGACGGCGGCCGAATCGAGCCTGGAGCGGATCACGGTGGGCTTCACACAGGTGGGCCAGGTGGACGTGGCCGGCAACTACACCGCTGCCGCGGCGGCGCCCCAGACGGCCGAGTTCTTGTTGGTGCAGGACGAGGCGGACGAGTGGCGGGTGCAGGGGCTGCCGGACGGCATTGTGATTCCGCAGGACGTGTTCGCATCTGACTACGACCCGGGTACGGTCTACTTCCCCACCAAGGACCACTCGTATCTGGTGCCGGATGTCCGCTGGTTCCCGCGCCGCCATGCCGCCACCGCTCTGGTGGAGCAGTTCCTGGCCGGGCCGCCGGCTTACCTGGCCGGGGCGGTGGACGCCCTGGTGCCGGCCGGTACCCGGCTGGCGACCGATGCCGTCCAGGTGACCGACCGGGTGGCGACGGTCAACCTGACCGATGCCATGGGTGGGGCCTCGGAGACGGAACGGGCGCTGATCCTGGCCTGCCTGTCCGCTTCATTGACCTCCCTGCCGGACGTGACCTCGGTTGCCCTGGAGGTGGCTTCGGCACCGCTGGCGGTGACCGCCCTGGCGGTACCGCCTGAGATTGACCCGGCGTCCGGTGAGCAGACTTACTTCCTGACCACCGATGGCATCAAGTACTACCTGGGCGGCCTGGTCAGGAACTTGAATGGCTTTTGGGCGGCGGGGCTGTGGCAGGGCTTGGCGGTCGATGCCGGGGCGACCCGGGCGGCTGGCCTGTGGGACGGTCAGGTGGTGGTGATGGACAAGGGAGCGGTGGACCGGGCGGCCTACGAGGCCAGCCAGGCAGCAGACCAGGAGGCCGGTGAGGGCGAAGGTGAGGGCGAAGGTGAGGGCGAGGGCGAAGGTGAGGGCGAAGGTGAGCAGCCCGGAGCCGAGCCGAGCAGCGACGTGAGCACCCCGCCAGGGGCGGAGGCCAGCAGTCCACCGAGCACCGAACCGAGCACCGAAGCGCCTCCCGAAGAGAGTGAAACGGGCGGCGAGCAGACGGGTGAAACCGGCGAGCAGACCGGTGAGCAGACCGGTGAGCAGGCAGGCGAGCAGGCAGGCGAGCAGGCCCAGGAACCTTGGGGTGACCCGCCGGAGGGCATGGACTTGTGGCCCCTGCCGGGCGATCTGCCGGTGACGGCCGGGCCGGTCTTTGACACTTCTGGGCGGCTGTGGGTTGGCGGGGGCGGCAACGTGGTGGTGTTCTCGCGCTACGGCCAGGGCATGGTGCTGGAGGCGCCGTGGCTGGTGGGCGGCCAGGTGGTGGCGCTGGCGCCGTCACGGGACGGGGCCCGCCTGGCGTTGGCCTACAGCTTGCCGGGCGAGGACACGGTCCGCCTGGTGGTGGCCGGGATTGACCGGCTAACTGGCGGTGGCACCTGGCTGATGGCGACAACCAAGGAGGTGGCGGAGCTAGCAGGGACGCCGGCCTCGCTGTTGTGGGCCGACCAGTCGACGCTGGCGGTGCTGGCGCCGGCCGAGGCGGGCGGGGCGCCGGTCGCCTCGCTGGTGGCGATTGGCGGCGACACCACCGTGCTCAACCTGCCGGGTGACACCCCTACTTCTCTGGCTGGCGGGCACAGCCTGTATGAGCTGTTCTTGACCGGCACCAACGGCGGTCTGTACCAGTACACCCGCCAGGGCCGCACCTGGGCCTCCGTGGCTGTGGGAGCGTCGGTGGTGGTCCAGGCTCCATAGGCTTCCAGGAGCCCTAACTGGCCCCGCCACCCGGGCCGGATTGCTTTCCCGGCCGGGCTTGGCTGTGCCAAACTGGCTGTGTCCGCCCCCCCGCACCATCGCCCTGGGAAGTCCAAAGATGAATCGCCCCTGCACCCCTCGCCCTCGTTCCCTCGCCCTGTTGGCCACGGCCGCTCTCGGTTTGGCCTTGACGGTGGCCCCGCCGGCCCACGCGGCATCGGCCACCGCTGCCCCCCAAGCGACAACAACCGCCGCCGCCACCCAAGGCATCCAAGCCACTCAGGCGGCCCAAGCCACCCAAGCCACATCGGCCAGCACCACCGCCCTGGCCACACTGCCGGCCGAGTTCGACGTCCGGGAGGTCAACTCCAATGGCGTCACGCCGGAACGCAGCCAGGGCACATTCGAAAGCTGCGAGGCCTTCGCCATGGCGGCTTCCGCCGAATGGTCGATCGCCAAGAACGGCGCCGTCCAAAACCCCACCAACCTGTCAACGGCCTTCTTGGCCCAGGCCTCAAACGACTTCAGCGTTTCCAGCAGTTGGCGCGGGGCGACCAGCCGGGACACCACCGCGGTCGCCTTGTCCCGCTTCCTGGGTGCCTACACCGAGGTGACCTACCCCTATACCAAGTACATGCCGGGCGGCACGGGCAGCGGCCTGGGCGATTGGCAGATTGCCACCCCGGACCCGGCCACCAGCGAGTTCCACTTCCGCGAGTACCTGGTTTCCAGCGCTGCCCTGTGGGTCAACGGCCAGTTCAACCCGGCCGGCCTGGAGCAGGTCAAGACCTTCATGTACCAGCACGGCGTCATCATCGCCGCTATCGAGGGGTCCGGCCCGCGCAGCGACATCTCCAAGGCGATGTATGAACCGCACGTCGCGGGGGCGGATCACTCGGTGGCGCTGATCGCCTGGGATGACAACTACCCCAAGGCGTATTTCCGCACCGAACCGCCAGGTGATGGCGCCTTCCTGGTGAAGAATTCGCACGGCACGTTCCACTGGATTTCCTACTATGACCGGACCTTGTCCAGCTTCGCCTACCTGGACCTGGGCGGCGCCTACACCAACCCGGGCGGCGACGGCCTGCAGTACGCCTACTGGGCGGACAACACCCAGCCGGACAAGACCGCCAACCCGCGCCAGGCCAGCCGCACGTTTGAGATTCCGCAGGACCGTGCGGCCCAAGAACTCAGGGCCCTCAACGTCGAGACGACGGCGCCGGGTGTCACCTACACCGTGCGGGTCTTCCTGGACCTGCGTGGCGGCGGTGTGACCGATGGCGTGGCCCAGCCGATTGGCCCGGGCGGCGCCACCGCCATCACGGTCACGGCGCAGGACAAGGGCCTGCACCGGGTCGACTTGACCGTACCGGTGGTGCTGCAGCCGGGGGAGCGGTTCGCCGTGGTGGTGGACTACCAGACGGATCAGGGCGTGGCTGCTAACTGGCTCTACACCTCCACCGCCTATCACCTGGTGGCCTATTCGGCCGATGCCGCCCCCGCGGTCGGCCTGACCGGCGTCACCCTGCCCAACTCCGTTTTGACCGGCCAGACCGTGACTCCCACCGTGACGGGTAACCTGCCGGCCGGCACCACCTTCACCTACCAGTGGTACAACATCAACCAAGCCCTGGCCAGCGCCACGGCCAGCACGTTCACCGTGCCGGAGACCCTGAGCGGCGGCGCGCTGACGGTCCGGGTCACGGCCCGGGCGCCGGGCTACTCCCAGGCCACCTTGGAGTCCAGCGCGGTCTTGATCCAAAGCTCCGCGCAGTATGCCTGCACGTCGTACCGCGTGGGCGGCCTGGCCGTGATCGGGCTGGGGGTGGTGGGCCGTCAGGTGCGGTCGGTTTACAGCTACCAGATGCCGGCCGATGGCGCCTTTGTGGACACCTGGACAACCATCCCCAATGGCACGGCGGTGACCGTGGGCACCGGTCCCACCTATACCGTGACCGCGGCCGAGCAGGGTTTGACCCTTTCCCTGAGCCATGAGATTGAGCGGTTCACCTGCACCTACGGCGCCTACGCTTACATCGAGGTGCTGCCCGCGCCCGCGCCGTCCCTGCCGCCGCCGTACATCACTTACACCAGCCTGGCGGAGGGCGCCACCTTGACCGCCAACCCCGCCGCGGGCACCCCGGCGGGCGCCACTTTGGCCTACCGCTGGTACCGCAATGGCACGCTGATCAGCGGCTCGGTGGGGCAGAACTATGTCATCAAGGCAGCCGATTTGGGTTCTGCCATCTCGGTGGAGGCCCTGTGGGGTAACACCCGGGCGGCCGAATCGGCCGCCGTCTACCCGCAGGGTGGCACCATCTCGATTGGCCAGGTGATCCTCAGTGGGCTGGAATACCCCGGCCGTACCATCAGCGTGCAGGTCAACCAGGTGGTGCCCACGGACGCCACCTTGACTTACCAGTGGCGGCTGGATGGGGTGGCTATTGCCGGCGCCACCACCAGCTCCTACGTGGTGCGGGAGACGGACATCAACCACACGTTGGACGCGGCGGTGACGGCCACCAAACCGGGCAGCCAGTCCGCCACCAAGGTTTCCAACCAGCGCAGCGTGATGGCAATAGTGAGCATTGACGGCCTGTCCCTGACCGGCTACCCGCCGGTGGTGGGCGGCACCATGACGGCCGCGCCCGTGGGGGTCTACCCGGCCGATGCGACTGTCAGCTATACCTGGTACCACAACGGCGGCATGATAGCGAGCACTGAGCCGTCGTATTCCTTGGCGAACGCCCAGGCGGGCGATTACGTGTCGGTCACGGTGCGCGCCAACAAGGAGGGCTGGTACGGGGGCATGGTCACCTCCGATTGGATGGTGGTGCAGGCGGCCTGCTCCATCACGGGGGTCAGCATTGGTGGCACGCCGCAGGTGGGGCAAACCCTAACGGCTACTGCCACCGGCGTGGCGCCGGCCGGGGCCACGGTCACCTACCAGTGGTACCGGTCTGGCCAGCCCATCTTGGGCCAGCGCGGCGCCACCTACGTGGTGACCGAGCAGGACACCGGCACCCAGCTAACGGTCCAGGCCACCGTGGTCAAGCCGGACTATGGCCCGGCTTGGGCGGAGGCGGCGCCGGTGACGGTGACCGGGCCGCTGCCGGCGCCCACTTTCTTTGTGACCTTGCAGGGCTCTGTGGTGGTGGGGGAGACGGTCAACGTTGGGGTTGGCAACCTGAACCCGCCGGACGCGACCGTGACCTACGAATGGTATGTGGGTGGGGTCAGGGTGGCCGGCCCGCGGGCCATCAACTACTACACCATCCAGCCGGCCGATTATGACAAGGTCTTGGTAGGTTTAGCCACCGCCACCACGCCGGGCGGGCCTTCCACCAGCCATTGGACGGTGGGGGCAAGAGTTGGCCTGGGCCGGCCCACGTTCCAGGTGACGTTGAGCGGCACGCCGGAAGTGGGTGAAACCCTGGTGGGAACGGTGACTGGCCTGGACCCGGCCGACGCCCAACTGGCTTACCAGTGGCAGCGTGACGGCGTTGACATGCCGGGTGTGACCGGTACCTCCTACCAGATCCAACTAACCGACCAGCGCAAGTGGATCACCCTCAAGGTGACGGCTAGCGCCCCGGACCGGCCGGACGGCATCTACTACGCCTACGCCGGCGCCATCCCGGACGCCAAGGTCAAGCTGACCGGCGTGACGCTGCAGGGCAGCCCGGCGGTGGGGCAGACCTTGACGGCTGTCCCGGTGGGCCAGGGGGCGGCCACCACGGTGACCTACCAGTGGTACCGCGGCACCTCCGTGATCGCGGGGGTGACCGGCACCACCTACCAACTGACGGCGGCCGATGCCGGCCGGGATTTGGTGGTCAAGGCGACGGCCCGGGTGGGGTCTTTGGACCCGGTGGTGAAGTATTCGAACCACGCCCAGGTGGTGGGGCTGACCGGCTTGACCATTGCCGGCACGGCGGCGCCCGGCCAGACGTTGACGGCGGCGGCGGATTACCTGCCGGCAGGCGGCACGCTCAACTTGCAGTGGTACCGGGGCACGGCGGCCATCACCGGCGCCAAGTCCGCCAGCTACACGTTGACCACGGCCGATGCCGGCCAGGACATTTCGCTCAAGGCCACCGTGTCGAGTGGCGGCTTCACCAGTGCGGCCAAGTATTCGAACCACGTCAAGGTGTTGGGGGCTTCGAGCGTGACGGTGATGGGCACGGCCAAGGTGGGCCAGACGTTGACGGCGGCGGTGGTTGCGGAGCCGGCTGGCGCGGTGGTGACCTGTCACTGGTTCCGGGGTTCGTCCCTGGTGGGCACTGGGCCGTCATATGTGGTCAAGGCGGCCGATGCCGGCCAGGACATGGTCTTGAAGGTGACAGTGGCGCAGGACGGGCTGGGCAGCCAGGCCAAGTATTCGGCCCACTTCACGCCGGCGGCTTGACCGGCCCTGCCCGGGGGCCGTTGGGGTAGTTTTCCCCGGTGGCCGGGCGGCCGGCATCGGGCAGGCCGTGCTTGGCCGAGGGGCGATTGGTGGGACGTTTGTCCCCAACTTGTGTGCACGTGCACACCGTTGGTACAATCTGCATTGTGTGCGCGCGCACACACCAACGGTGTGGCAACGAAGCCACCGGCCTGGTGCCCGGCCTTCCGCCCCACCCCAACCCCCGTATTGCTGCCCTTGAGAGCCGGTTAGGAAGACAAATGAAGACGACAAAGCTCGCGGCCGCCGGACTGGGCGCCGTGCTCGCCCTGGCCCTACTGCCCATCAGCCCCATGTCCATGGCCACCGCCGCCGGCGACCCGGCGGACATCCACGTCTATGCCGCCACGCCAGGGGACACGGCCTCGGAGCGGTTCACCATGACCGCCAACACTGTGTCCGTCTTTGTGACCAAGTACTCCAACCGCTCCAACAACCGGGTCCACGTGGCGCGTTTTGCCTCCACCACGCTGACGCCCACCATCGAGGTGACCAACAACGCCGCCATCACCTCGGTCAAGATCTACCCAGAGCGCTACTACCCGGCCAGTTCCTACACCATCAGCGGCTCCAAGGTGACCTTCGACCTCAACTCCGCCCTGCGCTACGCGCTGGTGGAGGTCAACGGCTCCCAGCCGCTGCTGGCCATTGTCAACGACCGGCCGGTAGACGTCACGCCGGCGCCGGACCCGGACGCGGCCAACGTGGTGGACGCGGCGGACTATGTCACCGACCTGACCGGCGCCACCGACATGACCACGCAGATCGCGGCCGCCATCGACGCCCTGTACAACGACCCCACCAAGGACACGCTCTACTTTGGCCCCGGCTGGTACCAGTACTCCGGCCTGGAACTGCGGAACCGGACCAAGACCGTCACCATCTACGTCGATGAGGGCGCCCTGCTGAAGAACCGCATGCAGCCCACCATGGAAGCCATGGAACCGGCCATCGGCATTTGGGATTCGGCCAACATTACCGTCTCCGGCCGCGGCGTCTTTGACGGCAACGGCTTCGCCAACTACGACACCTCCAACGGCGGCTGGCGCCACGACGCCGCCACCTCCCACCACCAGGGCGGCGCCATGATTGTGCGCTCGGAGAACATCGTCTTCAACGACACCCTGCTGCGGGACGCCAAGCAGTGGAACTGGGAAACCCACACCGCCAAGAACGTCACCTTCAACAACATCAAGGGCCTGACCCCTTACACGCAGCCCTGGATTGACGGCCTGGACCTGGCCTCCGGCCAGAACATCACCGTCAACAGCGCCCTGACGCTGGGCAATGATGACTGCTTCGCCTCCGGCCACTACAACCCGGATGACGGCTTCCAGACCACCGACGTCTGGGACACGGAGGATTCGTTCAACATCACCCTGAACGACACGCTGGGCTGGAGCGCCGGCGCCGGCAACGGCATCCGGATTGGCCACAACGCCTACAGCCACGCCCTCAAGTCCTACACCTTCAACAACTTCAACGCCGTGGGCTTTGGCGCCGGCGACAACGGCATCACGATCCAAAACAGCACGGGCACCTACCCGCGCTACGAAAGCATCGTCATCAAGGACAGCTCGTTCGACACCACCAATGTCAGCCACAACTTCCGCATCTTTGGCCAGAACTCGTCCAACCGGATCCAAACGGTCACGCTAAGCAACGTCTGGTTCTCCAAGACTACGGCCGACAGGCAGGCCTCCAACATTGTCGACTTCACCGTCAAGCGGCTGTTCATTGGCGGTATCCGGGTGACATCGGAGGCCCAGGCGGCCTTCACCGAATCCAACATCACCAACCGGCTGTATGACTGGCTGACCGGCCTGACCGGGCCTTCGTTCACGCCGCTGGCCAACCAGTCCGTCAACTACGGCGACCTGCTGGAGTTCACGGTCGAGGTGTCCGATGACGAACCGGGGGTCGAACTGGAAGTCTCAGGCCTGCCCACCGGGGCCACCTTTGACCCGGCGACCGGCGAGTTCTCCTGGACCCCCACCCAGGCCCAGGTGGGTGTCTACCCGCTGACCTTTGTCGCCACCGACTCGGATGACAACGTCGCCTCGCTGGCCATCACCATCGCCGTGGTGGACCCGAACCTCACCACCGAAGAAGTCGATATCCCGGTGACGGCGGACGCCTACGGCGCGGCCTGGAGCACCGACGCGCCCAAGAACTACGGCGACAACGAGTACATCCGCATGCTGTACCGGGCCGGCAGCGGCGACCTGGCCCAAGACCTGGCCGGCGGCACCAGCGCCGACGCCAAACTGACCTACCTCAAGTTCGACCTGACGCCGTACCTGCCCCGGCTGGGCGACATCGTCAAGGCGGAACTGAAACTGACCTACTTTGGCCCCACCAAGACCACCGGCGTCTGCTCCAGTTGCACCGACACCATCAAGGTGGCGCTGGCCGGCAGCGGCTGGGTGGAAGGCAACGGCAAAGACACCACCAACCCCTACACGGCCAGCACCATCGCCGATTCGCTGACCTGGAACCTGAAGCCCACCGTGGACAGCACCACGGTGGTGGAATCGGCACCGTTCGACGTGTCAGCCAGCGCCATCACGCCCAACCAGACCAACTTCACCAACAACTCGGTGCCGCGCGGCTCACAGGCCATCGCGGATGTCACGCCGCTGCTCGGTGCTGTCACGGGTGCCTCGCCGGACCTGAACCTGGCGGTCAACGAGACGGGCGTCAGGGACATCATCTTTGTCTCCCGCGAGGGCGCGGCCCGCAACACCAACCCTGGGGTTTCGGAAATGTACCCCAAGCTGACGCTGACCCTGGACACCTCCGGTGTCCAAGACCTGACGGTGGAGGCGCCCACCTTCACGCAACTGCCGCCCGGCTACACCCAGCCGGCCGCTGAGCCGCTGACCATCACATCGACATCGGACACCGACCAGACCATTGTCAACGTGGTGCTGGGAGCCGGGGCCGAATCAGCCTTCGAACTGGGCACTGGCAACAACACGGTGGCGGCCGGCGGCACTAACACCTCTTGGACCGTGCGGCCCAAGGCCGGCTTGGCGCAGGGCGTCTACACCGACACGGTGACGGTGGCCTACGCGGGCGCCGCCAAGACCGCCACCGCGGTGGTCACCTTCACGGTGCTGGACCCGCGTTCTGCCAACGCCGACCTGGCCACGCTGACGGTGGGCGGCGTGTCCGTGGCCGGCTTCGACCCGGCGGTGACGGACTACACCTACAACGCCGGTGAGTGGTACCAGTTGCCGGCGGTGACCGCGACCGCCGCGGACCCGGCCGCCACCGTCAAGGTGGCCAACTACTGGGCCGCCGCCACCATCACGGTGACGGCCGAAAACCCGGCCTACACCAAGGAATACAAGATCACCTACAGCCACAGTGGCAACTGCGGTGCGGTGCCCAGCCCTTGGATCGCCGTCGCCTGGGACACTAGCCGGTCCTACACGCATTGCGGTTCACCGGATGGCACGGCCTTCCTCATCGGTGACGACAGCGACGGCGTATGGACCAACCGGAACGACATCACGCTGATCTACCAGCCGGAGATCCTGGGCGTGGGCGATTCGATCGAGGCCTTCATTGCCCACTTTGACGGTGCCGGCAACTCGTCGCCGCGCTTGGGCCTGCTGGCGCGCAACGATCTATCGGTGGCCAACAAGAACACCGCCAAGGGCTACGGCCTGGTGGTTGGCGCGCCCACCGGCACCATGATGCAGCACGATTCCAACAACAACGGCTACATCGACACCGAATCGACCAAGGTTGCCGAAGCCACCACGCCGCTGTACCTGAAGCTGGAGCGGACCACCTCGACCACCCTGACGGGCTACTACCGCAAGCTGCCCACCGACCCGTGGTCGGTGGTGGGCACCGTCACCATCTACAGCCCGGACGACAAGTTGGACGCCGGCCTGTTCGTGTCTGGCAACAACAAGGCCGGCCAAGCATTCGGCACCTTCTTGGACGTCAAGGTGCCTCAGGTAGTGGTGGATAAGTCGGCTTTGGAGGCGGCGATTGACGCGGCCGAGAGCCTCGATGAGGCCGAATACACGGCGGCTTCGTGGGCGCCGGTGGCGGCGGCTGTGGCCGCCGCCCAGTTGGTGCTCGATGACGATGGCGCGACTCAGGATGAGGTTGATGCGGCTCTGGCTGACTTGCTGGCGGCGTTGGATGGTTTGGCGCCGTTGGGTCAGAAGGAGGCGCTGGAGGTTTGGGTCGATGTGGCCGATGCTTTGATCGATTCGGGTGTGTTGGATGTGTTTACGGACGAGTCGGTCCAAGATCTGCTCGACGCGCTTGAGGCGGCTCAGGAGGTGCTGGACGATCCGCAGGCTTCACAAGCCGAGGTGGACCAGGC
>JAISTN010000333.1 GCA_031272565.1 Bifidobacteriaceae bacterium | reverse complement strand
CAAGATCGCCTCGACCCAGGCCAAGCCGGACGGCCTGCTGGAGGTGCCCCCGGGCCAGACTTTGAGCTTCCTGCGGCCGTTGCCCATCACGGCGTTGTGGGGTGTGGGTGACAAGACCCGCCAGGCGCTGGCCCGGCTGGGTATCTTGACGGTGGGGGACCTGGCAGATTGTCCCGAGGCGACGGCCGTCCGGGCAATCGGCCCGGCGGCGGCGGCCCACCTGATGGCGTTGGCCCGGGGTCAGGATGATGCCCCGGTGGTGCCGGAGCGGGAAGAAAAGTCGTTGGGGGCGGAGGTGACGTTTGACACCGATCTGCCGCCCGGCCCGGAGTTGCGCCGGGCGTTGTTGGGCCTGGTGGTCAAGGCCACCAGCCGCTTGCGGGCCCAGGGGCTGGTTTGCCGGACGGTCGGGTTGAAGGTGCGGACCAGTGATTTCGCGACCTTCAGCCGGTCGCGCACGCTCGATTCGCCGGTCGATTCGTCCCAGGCCGTGATGGCCCAGGTGGAGCGCTTGTTGGCGGCGGTTGATCTGCACGGCCTGCCGGTGCGGCTGATTGGCGTCCGGCTGGAGGGGCTGGCCCCCAGCCAGGGGCAGGCGGTCCAGTTGACGTTGGATCAGGTGGCCGGGCCGCAGGCACCGGCCGCCCACCGGGCGGCCGAGGTGGCGGCGGACCGGGTGCGCCAACGCTTTGGCGACCAGGCTGTGACACCAGCCACTTTGGTCGCGGACACCCCGAGTAGAAACTATGATTAAGGGCGGAGGCGCTGTACCTGGAAGGAGGTGACCGGCGTGCCATTGTCCGAATATGAACAGCGGGTGCTGGACCAGTTGGAACAGCAACTGGCCTCGGAGGACCCCAAGCTGGGGGCGCAGTTGGCGGCCGGTCCGCCGCCGCCCCGCCGGGGTCGCATCCTGCTTGGTGTCACCATTGTGGCCGCTGGCCTGGCTCTGATGATTTCCGGCCTGGCGGCCGGCTGGCCGTGGTTGTCGATCATTGGTTTCCTGGTCATGTTCGCTGGTGCTTACCTGTCCTTCTCGTCCCCCAAGCGGGGCCCGGCCGATGATCTGGCGGCGGGCGGCGAGGGCTCCGGTCCCCAACTCGGCGAGTCGGCCATGAAGGCCCATCCGGCCAAGAAGGGCCGCCTGACCGAGCGCTTGGAGAAGCGCTGGGAGGACCGCCGCGGCGAGTTCTAAGGGTTGGTTTATCTCCCGGGGGCAGCCAGCAAGGCGGTGGATCAGGGCTCAGCCCGGAGTCATGTGGGCGACCTGAGGCAGCAAGCCGGACACCTATGTCTCCGCAGCCGCCAGATAGGCATGAATCACCCCTTTGCCGCCTGTCTGCCTGGCTGCCCCGCTGACTGCCGCTCCAACTGACCGGCTCGGGTGGCCAATAGCCCGCTGCAGGGCGCACCATTTCGCTCCACTGTCTGGTTCAACGCTGAGTCGCGGCCACACTTTCACGCCACTCCGCCCGCCTGCAGCGCCCGGACTTGTGGCCGGCCGAGGCGGCATTGACGCGTCCCGCAACACCCGCCAGCGGCCGTCACCAACCCCCCAACAGGCCGTTTCAAAGAATCTTCCTCCACTTCTCTCCACCATCTGAACTGCAACTTTGTGACCCATGCCACCCAGAAACGCCCTCAAAGTGCCACAAATCCCACCATAGGTGGAGTAAAGTGGAGCAAGCTGGCGCATCGAGGAAAGGAGGGGAGCCATGAGCGAGGCCTACGGCGAGCAGTTCATCAAGCTGGATGAGAAGGGCCGCATCATCCTGCCCTCCAAGGCCCGGCCAGCCATGGCGGACGGCGTCTACCTGACGCGCGGCCAGTCCCAATGCATCTACCTCTTCTCCAAGCCACAGTTCGAAGCCCACCGCCAGTACAACCGCGAACACGCCCCGGCCGGCATGCCGGCCATCGCCTTTGACCGCATCTTCTACAGCTCAGTGGTCAACCAGGACATGGACAAGCAAGGCCGCATCACCGTGCCCCCCGCCCAGCGCCAGAACGCCGGCCTGGAGCGCGACCTGGCCGTCATTGGCCTTGAAGAACGCATCGAGATTTGGGATGCCGCCGCCTGGCGGGCCTACCTCGATCAGTACACCGCCCAGTACGCCGCCCTGGTCGAGGGGGTGAGATAACCAGCACCACCGAGCCCGGCCCTGACGGCCGCACGGCTTGATCTCCGCCCCGCCCCAGGACCTGACACCACTTCCCCGGTGCCAGCTTCCCAGCCGCCCCAGTAGGAGCGCGCGGGCGGGTTGGGGATCTGGTCGGGTGGAGGAGGGCCCCCCGACCAACCCTTTGCGCTTGATGAGAGGACCCAGAAGATGGACCACGGGACCACGGGACACCTGCCCGTGTCTCCGGAACGGTTCTTGGAGCTGGTTTCCCCTGCCCTGGCCCGTGAGGGCGCCGTCTACGTTGACGCGACTATCGGCTTGGGGGGACACGCCCTGGCCGTGGCGGAGGCGTTTGGCGAGGTCCGCATCATTGGCCTTGACCGCGACCCGGCGGCGGTGGAGGCAGCTCGCCGCCGGCTGGCCGACCACACCAGCCGGGCCACCGTGGTGCACGCCAACTACGACCAGTTGGCGGCGGTCTGCGGCGGCTTGGGCGTCTTGGCGGCCGATGCCGTCCTGTTCGACCTAGGCGTCTCATCACCGCAGCTTGACCAGGATGAACGGGGCTTCGCCTACTCCCGCGACACGGCCCTGGACATGCGCATGGATACCACCCAGGAGTTGACCGCCGCCCAGGTCCTGGCCAGCTACCCCCAGGCCGAACTGGCCGCCATCTTGCGCCGCTACGGCGAGGAACGCTACGCCGGGCGCATCGCCGCGGCCATTGTCGAGGCCCGGGCCACCCGGCCCATCGAACGGTCCAGCCAGTTGGTGGACCTTATCCGGACCGCCATCCCGGCCCCGGCCCGGCGCACCGGCGGCAACCCCGCCAAGCGCACCTTCCAGGCCCTGCGGGTGGAGGTCAACGGTGAACTGGCCGCCCTGGAGGCGGCCCTACCCCAGGCGATCGACCTGCTGCGGGTGGGCGGCCGGGTGGTGGTGATGAGCTACCAGTCGTTGGAGGACGCCATCGTCAAGCGGGTCTTGCAGGCGGGCGCCACCTCGCGGGCGCCGGCCGGCCTGCCGGTGGAACCGGCCCACCTGCGGCCGGTGCTGCGCCTGGTGACCCGTGGGGCGGAGCACGCCCCGGCGGCCGAACAGGCCCGCAACCCCCGTTCGGCGCCGCTGCGCCTGCGGGCGGCGGAGAAGGTGCGGGTGGCCTGATGAGTGCGGTTCCGGCCTTGGCGGCGCGGCGGGCGGCGGTGGCCACCCAGACCCCGCCGGCCCTGCGTGTGGTGCCGCCACCCAAGCGCCGCCGCGGTTACGTCGCCTACTTGACCACCCTGCTGGTGCTGCTGGTGGGTGGCTCCACCTGCGTGCTCTGCCTGCGCACCGAACTGGCCCGCGGGGCCTTCGAGATCCAGGATCTGAAGAGCCAATTGGCGGGCGCGGAGGCAACCCACTTTGAGTTGCAGGAGCAGTTGACGTTGCGTTCGGCGCCGGACTGGCTGGCGGCCAAGGCCAGCGAACTGGGCATGGTCCGGGCGGAGGGTATCGCTTACAACTTGCTGGAGGAGGGCCGGATTGTCGGTTCGGCCCCGGTGGCGGTTGACCCGGCAGTGGCGGCGGCGGAGGCCGCGGCGGCGGCCGGGGAGGCAACCGATCAGGCGGTGGCCGCTACCTCCGGCGGGGACACCGTCCAGACGGCGCCCGATGCCGCCGCCGGGACCACGGGGGAGGGCCAATGACCGGGCCGCGGGGACAGGACCGTGCGGGGGAGCGCCGCGCCGGCGCGCCCCAGCGCCGACGGCCCCCGGAGGTGGCGCGCCAGGAGGCGGCGGCTGAGCCCGGCGCGCCGGGGTCCCGCCGGTCTCAAGCGCCGGCGCCTAAGACACCGCGCAGCGGTCGCACCGACCAGGCGCGGGCGGTGGCGAGCGCGCCGCGGCGGGCTGGGGCCAAGCGACCGGCCCGGCCCAAGGTTGACCCTGCGGCAGCCGCTGGGCCTGGCGGCGAGTCCCGGCGGGTGGCATCTGGCAGCCCTGACCGGCGGGCCGGCGCAGGCACCCCAGTCACCCGGACCGCGCGCCCGGCCGGGTTGGTCGGCAAGACAACCAAGCCAGCCAAGACCACCAGGCCAGCCAAGGCGGCCCCGCCGCCGCGCGCGCCCAAGCCCGTTCCCACCGGCTGGTGGCGCGGCCTGGGCCAGCCCCACAAGCGGCAGAATCTGGTGCGGGTGGCGCTGGCGCTGGTGATCTTGGCCTTCGCCGCCAAACTGGTCGAGGTCCAGGTGGTGGACGCCCAGGCGCTGGCCATCCAGGGCCAGAACTCCCGCCTGCGGGTGGAGGTTGAACCGGCGCAGCGGGGTTCGATCGTCTCGGCTGACGGCACCGTCCTGGCGGCCGATGTGGTGCGCTATGAGGTCCAAGCCAACCAGGTCGAGGTGGCCGGCTGGGTCCACCGCGACACCGCCGGTAACCGGCTGGGTGAGGGCGCGGCGGAGGCGGCCAAGCTGCTGGCCCCCTTGTTGGGGGTGGCCGAGGACGAAGCGCTGGCCAAGCTGGACGGCACAGAAACCTACGTCCGGCTGATCAAGGAGGCCGACCAGGCCACCTGGGATGAGATCAAGGCGCTG
>JAISTN010000329.1 GCA_031272565.1 Bifidobacteriaceae bacterium | reverse complement strand
GCCACCTCGCGGCCCACCGACACCTGCCACGCCCGGTAGACGGTGCCGAAGCCGCCGGCGCCAATCTCACTCAACAGTTCGATGCCGGGCACCTGGGGTGGGCCCACCGACGGGCCGGGCGCGGGCCGGGCCCCGGGGCTGGGAGTGACCGGGCTGGCGGGGCTGACGGGGCTGACAGGGCTGGCGGGGCCGGCGAAACCGCCGGGGCTGGCGGGGCTGACGGGGCCGGCGAAACCGCCGGCCCCGGGCGATACATCAGGGCTCAGCCCGGCCCCTGACGGGTCCAGACTGGGGTTGGTCTGGTCAGGGTCGAAACTAGGGTTGGTCTGATCTTCATGGTCCATGGTTGTGGTCTCAGGTCGCCTCGGAGGGTTCGGTGGACGGTTCTGAGGGGGCGTCAACTCCTATATTCTTGCAGGTCGGGCCACATGAATTGGTCGGTTGTGGAGGACAAGCAGGCGGCCCGGTCGCCGCCGCAGCGGAAGGTGGCGCAGGTGTAGGCCCGGTCCCCGGCCGTGAACTGCAAGTCCGTTGGCCCCCAGATCATGAACTGGAAGCCCACGTCGTCACTCCAGCCTTCGTCTGGTGCCCGGTCCGCCCAGTACTGGTACAACGTGGGCGCCCCGCAGGTCTCAAAGAAGGACGGGTCCTGAATGATGCTGCTGGTGCCGTTGCCCGGGGCGTCATCCGCCAACCGGCCGGTGGCGTAAACCTCCCAACCGCCCTCTTCCGGGCACGGGACCGCCACCGGCGGCTCCACCGGCACGCCGTTGATGACCACGCCGTAGTGGTAGCAGGTGCCCAGTTCGACCGGGTCCTCGCTGGCCGTAGGGCCGGGGCTGGGCGAGGCGGTCTCGGTCGCCTGCGCCGTGGCGCTGGCAGCCTCCGATGGCCCGGCCACCGCCGGGCCGGTCGCACTGGACTGCGAGCCGGGGGTGGCCTGATCCTCCCCCGCTGACGGGTCAGCCGCGGTGGTGCCGCCGGCCTGGGCGACATCGGCGGCCGTGTCTTCGACCTGGTCGCGGCGGTCCAGGGCCCACGCCAGCCCGGCCCCACCCAGGCCCACCAGAACCGCCGCCGCCACCAGCGCCGCCACCAGTTTGCGCCGCCGCGGCCGGCCATCCGGCTGGTTGAACACCGGCACCGGCACGGCCGCCAACAGCGGCGGCGCCTCCACCGCCGGCGCCCGGTGGGTCAGCAGGTCCCGGGCCTGGATCAAGGCGTCCCGCAGTGAGGCCGCCGATGGCGCCCGCACGGCCGGATCCGGGAAGGTCGCCCAACTGATGGCGTCCCACAGTGGCTGCGGCGGCGGCTGCGGCAGGTGCGGCAGCGGCTCGGCCGACATGTGGACCAGTTGCTCCAACGACGGCGGGCCGTCCTGGGTCCAGCGCGGCGGTTTGGCCGCCAGCAACGCATACAGCGTGGCCCCCAGCGAATAGACGTCCCAGGCCGGGCTCGGTTTCGCGCCGCGGAAGGCCTCCGGCGGGGCGTAGGTGGGAGTCAGGGCTGCCTGGGTCATGGAGGCCACACCCCAGGTGGCCGGCAGCGAGGCCAGGCCGAAATCGGTCAGGGCCAGCTTGCCAAACTGGGTGATCAGGATGTTGCCCGGTTTGACGTCGCGGTGCACAATGCCGGCTTGGTGGGCGGCCGCCAGGGCGTCCGCGATCTGGATGCCCACCTCGATGACCGCTTCCGGTGTCATCGCGCCGTGTTCCGAAACGGTCCGCCAGAGCGACCCGGCCGGGCACAGTTCCATCACGATGTAGGGGCGGCCATCGGCCGTGATGCCGCCATCGAAGACCGACACGATGTTGGGATGGGCGGAAACCTGGCCGGCGGCCGTGATCTCACGCAGAAAGTCCTGGCGGACCGATTCGGTCTCAATCCGGCGCTGGTCCAGTTTGACCGCCACCTCGCGGCCCACCGATACCTGCCAGGCCCGGTAGACGGTGCCGAAGCCCCCGCTGCCAATCTCCGCCAACAGGTCAATGCCAGGTACCACCCGCTCACGCCAGCGCGTGGGCTCGTCTTGGGTCGCGTCGCTGGGCGGCTCGGCGAAGGGAGGGTCCTGGGAAACCATTGGTGAATTCTACTGTTTTTTTGTCCTCTAGGGGTTTGCGACGAGCCGGGTGGTGGGCCGGGAAGCGGCGTGGCCACCCGGGCGAAGCGAGTCGTCACTCGGGGACGGGTCCCGGGTGACGTGGGTTCGGGAGCGGGCAGTGGCCACCCGGGTCCAGGTCCAGGGTGGCCGCCGCGCCGCTTGGGTTGCTTGGTGAGCGGTGGCCAACCCGGGCATCCTTGATGGCATGCTGCTGCTAATACGCCGGATCTGCCTGGTGGCCGCCATCATTTGGGCGGTGGTGATCTTCATCCTTTCGGCCATCCCGGGCGATGCCTTCCCGCCGCGGCCCAGCTTCACCAACGTCCTGGCGCACGGTGCGGCCTATGCCCTGCTGGGTGCGTTGGTGTTTGGCGCGCTGCACCGGCCCCGCCCCCAAGCCGGCGCCAAAGTGACGGTGCTGACCCTGCTGGCCGCCATCGGGCTCGCATCGCTCTACGGGGTGACGGACGAGCTGCACCAGATCCTGACCCCCGGCCGCGTGGCCGACCCGTGGGACTGGCTGACCGACACCGTCGGGGCCACGCTGGGCGGGCTGGCCGCCTGGTGGCTGCTCAGCCGCTGGCCGGTCCGGAGGCGCCGCCGCCGCCCAACCCCAACCACCCCCCACAACTAAGGCTCCCAGCTAGGCCAAGGACGGTCGCGCCAGGCAGCTTGATCTGAAACGGCGGGTTGGTGGGGCGGTGGCCCTGCGGCGGTGGCCCTGGGATGTCGGGGTTAGGGGTTTGGGTGGTATCAGCAGGTTTGCGGGGTGGCAAGTCCACGACGAATGGCCGGGGACGGTGGCCCCGGCCGGCTTGAGTGGTGTCGACGCGTTGGTGGAATCGTAAGTCCGCGACGAAATGGCCTGGGACGGCGGGCGGCACCGGCACTTGCGGAGAGACTTGCGGTAGTCCATAGGGCGGCATCGGGCATTCCGGAGAGACTTGCGGTAGTCCATAGGGCGGCATCGGGCATTCCGGAGAGACTTACGGTAGTTCTGGGCCCCTTCCAGCCGATCCGGAGAGACTTCCGGTAGTTTTTCGGGCCGAAAACTGCAGCAACTCTCTCCGCACGGC
>JAISTN010000322.1 GCA_031272565.1 Bifidobacteriaceae bacterium | reverse complement strand
CCCACCTCGGTACGGCCGGGCAGGAACCCGCCCTTGCCGTTGCCGGCATACAGCCACAGCAGGCCATCCTTGTCGATCGCCAGCATGTCGTTGGCGCCATCGCCGTTCAGGTCGCCGGCCGGGACAATCCGGTAGTTGGCCCAGCCCCGGCCATTTTGGACCGGCGCCGCCAACGAACCCGCACCGTTGCCGGCCCGCAGCCACATTGTGCCCGCCGGGTCAACCGTGATCACGTCAGCCTTGCCATCACCATTCCAGTCGCCCGGGCCAAACACCCGGTGCCCCGACAAGCCAGACGCCACCACCGTCTTAGTCGAAGCGACCCCACCGGTAGTGGTGGTGGAGATCAGGTGCAGGGCACCGTTCGAAGCCTGGATCGCCAGGATGTCGCCCCGCTTGTTGCCAGTCAAGTCCGGCGACAGAGCGAACCGCTCATACCTGGGGGCCGGTGGTTTGGTCTCGGTAACCTTGACGCCCGGCGAGGTCTCCGTCGCGGGATGATGATCCGGCGCGGTGCCGGTCACGGTCACCGTCAGTGTCTTGCCGGCATCGGCCGCCTTCGGCACGTAGGTGGTGCCGGTCGCACCCGCCACCGGGACACCGTTGAGGGACCACTGGTAGGACAGTGCCACCCCGGCCGGGGTCCACGTCCCGGCATCGGCGGTCACGGTTGCGCCGACCTCTGGCGTGCCCGTGATCCGGACCGTCCCGGCCACGACCTGGCCCATCTCGGCCAAACCGTCAATGGCCGCCTGCAAGGCGGCCTTCGCGTCTGCGACCGAGTCAACCGTTGAGTTCGCAGCAGCCAGTTCCGTCTGGGCAGCCTCGAACGCCGCCTTGAAGCCGGCATAGGACGCGGCCGTGTAGTCCTCCGCCGCAGTCGCCGAGTCGTACACAGCCTGGTTGGCGTCCACCAGCGCTTGCAATGCGGACTTGTCGACCACCAGGCCATCCAACGCTGCCTGCAAGGCGCCGGCCGCGGTGTCAACCTGCGCCTGGGTCGGTTCGGCCGTGCTGGTCAGTACCGCCTGCGCGGCGGCCAGCGCCTCTTCCAATGCGGTCACACTGCCGGGCGTCAACCCGGTTGTGTCAACCGCTTCAGCCTGCGCCACCAGGGCCTGCAACGCCGTGGTGTCGGCCCTGGCCACCAGCGCCGCCAGCGCGTCATTCAAGGCACCAGCGGCGGTGTCAATCTCAGCCTGAGTCGAATCCGGGTTTTCCAGCACCGCTTGGGCGTCAGCCAACGGACCGGCCAGGCCCGCCCAGGTCGCCGCCGTATAGTCGGCATCATCCAGGCCCTGGGCCTGGGCCACGGCTTCACCCAATGCCGAACGATCAGCCGACAAGGCTTGATACTCGGCCAGGATCTCGGCATCGGACAAAGCCCGGCCGTACAGGCGGGCGTTGGAATACGAACCGGTGAAGGTGAAGTCAGGCTTGGTCAGGAAGCTGCCCAACGCACCGCAATCCGCCCCGAAGTACCACTGGTTGGAGCAGGATGTGGTTGGCCACTTCAGCTTGCCGCTGGCCGTGGTGGTCTTCTGCAGCACGCCATTGACGTAGATCTTCTGCTGCGACCCGTTGAAGGTGACGGCCAGGTGGACCCACTCACCCTTGGGGATGTAGACCGTCTGCACGGCCGGTGAGGTCCCGCCCGTGGTGGGCATGTAAACCTCGGCCTTGAGTTGCGTGGAGTTGTAGTTGGAGATGTCGACGCCGTGGCCGCCCGCGTCCTGCGAACCCCACAGGTTCTCATAGGAGGCGTCTTGGACGCCGTCGGAATAGAAGTAGGACTCGGCCGTGAAGGCGGTTTCGATCAGCGTCTGCTCGGTGTACTCCAGCGGGATGCGCCACGCCTTGGCGGACGAGTTGACGTTGTTGGCGGCATAGCGCTGCACGTCGTCATTCCAGGTCACCGACGGGTAACCCGAAGCCGGCAGATCGATCGGCCAAGAATCGGACCGTGTCAAGAACGCCTGGTGGCGGCCGGTCCGGTCCACCAGGCCACTGGCCGTGAAGGCGGCATCGATCATCAGCGCGTCCTTGCCAGAGGCGGCCGGCGTGGTGAAGGTGGCCTGCAGCGGCGCCGATTCGCGATCGAACGAGTCGATGGCCGTGATCTTGACCGTGTAGGTGTGGCCCGGGGTGAGCCACTTGCCAATGTCGGTGCGCGAATCGCTGCGGGTCTCGCTGGCCATCCAGTACAACTCTTCCGGCATGTCTTGGCCGGCGTAGAAGTGCGAGTAGATGATGCGCCTCTGTGCCACCACGGTGGGCGCGGTCGAATCATAGAAGTCGATCCGATAGCGGTCCACCTCGGTGTTGTCCACCGCCTGCGGGAACGTGACGCGGGCGTCATTGCCCCAGATCGGGTCGACCGTGATGGCCGAGCCGGCCTCCCAGGTGGGCGGCTGGGTGTCCCAGGTGGAGGTGTACTGCAACCAGTTGCTGCTTCTGGGAGCCTGGACCACCCACTCGGGCTCCCCCACCATCTCGGTGCCGGCCTGGAAGTCCAGGCGGGTCAGGTGGGTAGTACCGTCGCTCCACACCTCCACGTAGTAGCCCACGTTCTCTTGGTCATCCGGCGTGTCGTAGCGGTCGCCGCGGTATTCGGCAAAGCCGCTGGCCATGTCGACGTAGGCGACGGCGCCGGTGTTGACCGAGGTGAAAGTGCCCTGATGGATGGCCCGCTCGCTGGCGATCGGATAGTGGCTGTGGCCGCTGAAGACGATGGCCTGCTTCCAGGGGATGCGGCTGCCCATGTCGGTGGAGGCCCATTGGTCGCCGTTGACGGCGTACGAGCCGTTGACGGTGTTGGCCACGTGTGGGTGCATCACAACAAAGAACGGCTGGTCAAGGCCCTTGGCCGTGACGGCCGTGGTCACGGATGTGCTGAGGAAGTTCTCCGCCGTGCTGTCATGCAGGTCGCCGTAGTTGTTGCCGTTGGTCTGCGACACCATGACGAAC
>JAISTN010000208.1 GCA_031272565.1 Bifidobacteriaceae bacterium | reverse complement strand
CCACCACCAACCGCGCACATTGCCGCCGCCACCGGACGCAGCGTCATAGTAGTCCTGGCCGACGGCCTGGGTGAGGCCTGCCTGCGGGCCCGGGCCGGCCACGCGCCCCGCTTGGCCAGCGCCGAGTCCTACCAACTGGTCAGCACCTTTCCTTCCACCACGGTGACCGCCCTGGGGACCTTCGGCACGGGCCAGGCGCCCGGCCGGACCGGCCTGGCCGGCTACTCGCTGCGCGACCCGGCCACCGGGCAGCGGGCCGTGCTGATCCAGTGGGACACCCCGACCCGGCCGGAAGTCTGGCAGCCCCTGCCCACTTGGTTCGAGCGCCTGGCCGCAGTTGGGCGGCCCGCCACCTTCATTGGCGAAGACCGCTTCGGCGGTTCCGCCATGACCGCCTCATCGCTGCGCGGGGCGCGCTTTGTTGGCCTGAAGCAGCCCTCCGAACGGGTCGCGGCCGCCGTGGCCGCGGCCCAGGCGGGCGGAGTGGTCTACCTCTACTGGGGCGAACTGGACAAGGCGGCCCACCAGGCGGGCTGGCATTCCGGTGCCTGGGCCCGCCAACTGGAAGACTTAGACCGGGCGATGGGTCAACTGGTCAAGCGGGCCGGACCGGACTGCCGGATTTGGCTGACAGCGGATCACGGCATGGTAGACCATGGCCCGGTCTGGGACTTGGCCGGGCTGCCGGCCCTGGCCGATGGCGTCAACCTGGTGGCGGGCGAACCGCGGGCTTTGCACCTCTATTGTGACGACGCGGCGGCGGTGGCCGGGCGTTGGCAGGAAGTCCTGGGCGAGGCCGCCTGGGTCATGGCCCGGGCCGAGGCGGCGCCGCTCTTTGGCGGCCTGGACGGCCGGGTCGAACCCATGGTGGGGGATGTGGTGGTGGCGCTGGCCGCGAACGGCATTGTGCTCGATTCACGCTGGCAAAAGCCCGGGGTGGCCAAGATGGTGGGCCACCACGGCTCCTTGACGGCGGCCGAAATGCAGGTGCCCCTGCTGCGGCTCGATACCTCAGCCGACGGCGGTTAGGAATCGGCCCGCGGGGCGCCAAACACGATCTCGTCCCAACTGGGCACGGACGACCGCTTGGCCCGCGACCGGGTTGGCGGGACCGGCGGGGCCGGCGGCTCAGGTTCGGGTTCCGGTTCCACCTGGGCCACCTGGCCGCCTGGGTCGGTCAACTCGCCATCGGGCGTCATTTGGATCTCGCCGATCTCGTCGTTGGTCCGGTCCCGGATCGAGACCCGCTCCAACGGCGCCTCCGAGGTGATGGGAACGGTGGGCGGCGACTCCACCTGCCAGGACTCCTCCAAGGTGAAGGCGGCGTAGGCCGGGGTCGGTTCGCCGGCGGCCGCCGGCCGCAGTTCCAGCACCTCCGCCGGGCTGCCCAGTGGATCGCCGCCGTAATCTGGCCGCTCGTAGTCGAGCGGATCACGCAGGCCCCGCTGCGACAGCAGATCATCCAGCAGCGACAACGGCGGCTCAAGGCCCTCGTGGTCATCCGGTTCGTAGCCCTCGCCGGTGTCACCGGGCAAGTCTGGTACGTCCTGAACCGCGCTCAAGTGGCGCACCGGCGGAATCGGCGAATCCGGCTCGTCCCGCTCGATCAGCCAGGCCGCCTGCTTGCTGAGCGGCTCCAGGTGGTGGGTTTGCAGGTTGATGGCCCAACGGGCGCGGCCCGGGCCGTCCGCCGTTTCCCAATCGACCCGCACCACCCAAGAATCGCGTTCGCGTAGCGCATCCCAAACCAGCAGCGCCGGGTCCGCCCCTTCCAACGCCAGTTTGGCCTCCACCGCCTGGCGCAAGGTCGGCGCGCCCTGGTCATGGTTGATGGCCATGCCGCCCGCCCGTTCGGCCATGTAGGCCCGTTCGTCCAGTACCGGAGCGGCGTAACGCATCACCTGGTCAAGGGCCAAGCCGGAAGTGTTGGCCAGATCATCCGGGTTGGCGCCCTCCCGCACCAGCATCTGGATGTCCTTGGGGCGCAGCACCTCAGGGATCACCAACGGCAGTTCAGGGACCTCGGCGCGCGGCAGTTCACGCAGCGCCTGGCGCAGTTCTTCCGTAGCGGACAGCGCATATTCGGCATCATCCGGTCCCGCCAGGATCAAGCGGTCATCCTCGATACGCGCGAAGCGGAGTTCATCCATGGTGTGAAGCTTGCCATGGAACACGCCCAGGTTGGCCGATTGGCAGCGGTGTGCCGTGAATGAAGCACCTTAGGCGCCAGCGGCGCTACCCTGGTTGGCCATGGCAAGCACCCCGTATCCCATCGCGGACCTTCAGGCGATGTGCCTGCAGATCGCCAAGGCGGCCGGCCAGGCCGTGGCCGGGGCGGCCGGCGCCGACCGGTTGGCCGCCCACACCAAGTCATCCGCCACCGACGTCACCACGGCCATGGATGTGAAGGCCGAACAACTGATCCGGCAGATGATCCGGGCCCGGCGGCCCCAGGATGCGATCCTGGGGGAGGAGGGCGGCACGGCCGCCGGTTCTTCCGGCCTGACCTGGGTGGTTGACCCGATTGACGGTACGGTCAACTACACCTACGGCCTGCCGGACTACGCCATCTCGGTGGCGGTGGTGGCCGGGCCCGGCGACCCGGCGGGTTGGCGGATCCTGGCCGGCTGTGTCCACGCGCCGGCCCGGCAGGCGCTCTGGTGGGCGGGGGCCGGGTTGGGGGCCTACGCCAACGGCCGCCGGCTACGCCTGCGGCAGGCGGTGGCGCCTGGCCTGTCGCTGACTGGTACCGGCTTTGGCTACCGGCCGGAAAAACGCCAGGCCCAGGCGGCGGAACTGGCCGGGCTGCTGCACCAACTGCGGGACATCCGGCGGGCCGGTTCGGCCGCCATCGATCTGTGCCACGTGGCGGACGGCCGCTTGGACGCCTTCTACGAGCGGGGCCTGAACCCGTGGGACATGGCCGCCGGCGCACTGGTGGTGACCGAGGCGGGTGGCGTGGTGGCGGGACCGGGCGGTTCGGCCCCTTCCAGCGAGCTGACGGTGGCCGGTCCGGAGGCGACAGTCCGGTGGCTGGTGGAGCACTTGTCATCAAGACGTGCTAACCTGTCGCGCGATTCGGAATAACCTTCGCCCTGAGATTGTTCCCCTCTAGCCCCCAGTGACGGTTCTACAGAAACGAGACCAAGGAGCTATGGCTACCGACTATGACGCCCCACGCAAGACCGACGAGGACCTCAGCCAGGACTCGTTGGAGGAGCTCAAGGCGCGCCGTGCGGAGAAGACCGCCGGCACGGTTGATGAGGACGAGGCGGACGCGGCCGAGGGCTTCGAGCTGCCTGGTGCCGACCTCTCCGGAGAGGAACTGTCCGTCCGGGTGCTGCCAAAGCAGGCCGACGAGTTCATGTGCGGCCAGTGCTTCCTGGTGCGCCACCGGTCCCAGAAATCGCGCGAGCGTGACGGCGTGCCGATCTGCCTTGAGTGCGATTCGTGAGTGACACCGTGCCGGTTCTGGTGCGCCGGCTAGACCCCAGCCTGCCGGTGCCGGCCTACGCCCACCCGGGCGACGCGGGGCTGGACCTGTACGCGGTCCAAGGCGCCACCATCCGGCCCGGCGGCGGGCGCCACACTTTTCCCACCGGCATTGCCATTGCCCTGCCGGACGGCTACGTGGGCCTGGTCCACCCGCGTTCCGGCTTGGCCGCCCGCCACGGCCTGACCGTGCTGAACGCGCCGGGTACCGTCGATGCCGGCTACCGCGGCGAGATCCGGGTCACCCTGCTCAACACCGACCCGGTGAACCCGATGGTGATTGAACGGGGCGACCGGATCGCCCAACTGGTGATACAACGGGTGGAGCGGGCCCGCCTGGTGGAAGTGGAACACTTGCCAGGTTCGGACCGGGGCGAGGACGGCTTTGGTTCGACCGGCGGTTGGGAGGAAGCATGAGTCTGTTTGGCAAGAAGAAGGACCGGGGCGTAGTGCCCGATGGCGCCGGCGTGGCCGAGGCCGCCGAGGCGGCTGAAGCAGCGGCGGAGGCCGCGGCTGGGGTGCCCGCCGGCGGCCCGGCCGGCGGAGCTGAGCCCGCGGCGGCGGATGGGACCGCGGTGGTGGCCACGGCCGGGCCCTACGACGAGGCCGAAGCGCCGGCCGGTGGGCGGCTGATTGACCTGGGTTCGATCCGGGTGCCGGTGCGCCAGGGCATGGCCCTGCGCATGGAAGTGGACCGGGCTTCTGGCCGGGCCATCTCCGTCACCCTGGTGCATGAGGGCGCCACGCTGCAGGTCCAGGCCTTCGCCGCGCCGCGCACCCTGGGGGTCTGGGACGACATCCGGTCCGACCTGGCCAAGCAGGCGGAAAAGGCCGGCGGCAGCGCCCGCGAGGCGCAGGGCCGGTTCGGGGCCGAACTGCTGGCCGAGTTGCCCGCCCAGACGGCCGACGGCCGCCAAGGCAAACGCAAGGTGCGCTTCATCGGGGTGGATGGCCCCCGCTGGTTCCTGCGCGGCGCCATCGGCGGCAAACCCGATGACCCAGTGCTGGAAGATGTCTTTGCGGGCATCGTGGTGGTGCGCGGCAGCGACGCCTACCCGCCGCGCGAACTGCTGCCGCTCAAGGTCCCGGGGGCCGGTAAGGCCCAGGCGCCGCAGGACGACCCGTTGGCGCTGCTCAAGCGCGGGCCTGAGATCACCGAGGTGCGTTGATGCTGGACCGGCTGCGCCAGCGCCTCCATGACTTGCTGACTCCGCAGTCGGTGCTTGAAGCTCATGAGGAACGGGCCCTGGCGGCCAAGGAAGGCACGGTGCCGATTGCCCAGACGGCCAACCGCCAGCCGGCCCGCGTTTCTGGAGTCATCCGCTCGCTGGCCATCAGCCCGCGCGGCAGCGGGGCGGCGGTTGAGGTTGACCTGTACGACGGCACCGGGGCGGTCACCGTGGTTTGGCTGGGCCAGCGTCAAATCCTGGGCATGGAACCGGGCCGGCACGTCATTGTGGACGGCCTCATGACGATCGAGGACAACGGCCAGCGCATCATGCGCGACCCACGCTACGAACTGATCCCTTGGGCGGTGGGCAAATGAGCGTCCAGGTGCCAGAACCGGCCGGGCCGGCCGGGCCGGGCGAGCCGGCGGCGGCCCGGCCTCAAGAGGCCGTGCCGGACGAGGCGACGCCGGCGCTGGACGAAGCCACGGCCGGCGCCAGCGCCGCGCCAGCCGCGCCCGCCACCGGCCTGAAGGCGCTGCTGGCAGATGAATTCGACTTCAGCGCCGCCATGGGTGGGCCGCGCGGCATGGCCGAATCGGTCCTGCCCGGCCTGGTCTTTGTGGTGGTCTATGTCATCCACCCGGTGCTGTGGCCGGCCCTGATCGCCAGCGCGGGCCTGGCCCTGGTCTGCGCCATCATCCGTCTGATCCAAGGTGGCTCCGTGATGGGGGCCATCTCCGGGCTGGGCGGCATCGGCCTGGGTGCGCTGTGGGCCTGGCGCACCGGCAAGCCGCAGGACGTCTACGCCTGGGGCCTATGGGTCAATGGCGCCTACCTGGTGGGCTGTTCCCTGTCCGCCCTGGTGCGTTGGCCTGTGGTAGGCCTGGTGGTGGCGTTGCTGCGCGGCGGTTTGGACCCGGCCGCCCTCAAGGACTGGCGGCAAGACCGGGCCTTTGCCCGGCGGGCCAGCGCCGCCACCTGGGCCCTGGTAGGCCTGTTCGCCGCCCGCCTGGCGGTTCAGCTACCGCTCTACTACGCCGGCCAGGTGGC
>JAISTN010000141.1 GCA_031272565.1 Bifidobacteriaceae bacterium | reverse complement strand
CGCGTCGCCACCTCAAACTGCAATTGGTCGGCCGCCGCCATCATCTGGTCGGTCAGGTTCTGGATCAGGTCTGCCAGGTCAGCCGCCGCCGCAACTCCGGCCGCCCGCCCGCTCCCCGGCACCGGCCCCCGGACCCGGCCGCCCGCACCGCCCCCCGCGCCGGCCCCGGCGGTCAACAGCGCCGTCGTGTCGTAGCTCTCCCTGACCAGGGCCTCGGTGATGTCTGCAATCCGCTTGCGGATCGGCTGCGGGTCGATGCCGTTGGCGGCGTTGAAGGCCAACTGCTTGTCGCGCCGCCGGTCCGTTTCGCCGATGGCCTGCCGCATCGCCGGTGTCAACTGGTCGGCATACATGATGACGGCACCGGAAACGTGCCGGGCGGCCCGGCCGATCGTCTGGATCAGCGAGGTGCCGGAGCGCAGGAAGCCTTGCTTGTCGGCGTCCAGGATGGCCACCAGCGACACCTCAGGCAGGTCCAGGCCCTCCCGCAACAGGTTGATGCCCACCAGGACGTCGAACACACCTTGGCGTAGCTCACGCAACAGGTCGATCCGCTTCAGCGTGTCGACATCGGAGTGCAGGTAGCGCACCTTGACCTGCTTTTCCGCCAGGTAGTCCGTCAGGTCTTCCGCCATTTTCTTGGTCAGGGTGGTGACCAACACCCGCTGGTCCAGCTCCACCCGGGCCTTGATTTCCCCCAACAGGTCGTCGATCTGCCCCTTGGTGGGCCGCACTTCGACCTTTGGGTCGACCAGGCCGGTAGGCCGGATGATCTGTTCCACCACGCCATCGGACATCGACATCTCATATGAGCCGGGCGTGGCGCTGAGGTAGACCGTCTGGCCAATCCGCTCCAGGAACTCCTCCCAGCGCAACGGCCGGTTGTCCAGGGCGGAAGGCAAGCGGAAGCCGTGCTCCACCAAGGTCCGCTTGCGCGACATGTCGCCCTCATACATGGCGCCGATCTGCGGCACGGTGACGTGCGATTCGTCGATCACCAGCAGGAAGTCCTCCGGGAAGTAGTCCAGCAGCGTGTTGGGCGGCGAACCGGGGTCACGCCCGTCGATGTGCCGCGAGTAGTTCTCAATCCCGCTGCAGGTGCCGATCTGCCGCATCATCTCCAGGTCGTAGGTGGTGCGCATGCGCAGACGCTGGGCCTCCAGCAACTGGCCTTGCCGTTCCAACTCCCCCAGCCGCTCCTGCAACTCCTCCTCGATGCCGGTCAACGCCCGCCACATCCGTTCCGGCCCAGCCACGTAGTGCGAGGCCGGGAAGATGTGGACCTGGTCTTCGGTCGACAGAACCTCGCCGGTCAGCGGGTGCAGGGAACTGAGCGCCTCCACCTCGTCACCAAAGAACTCGATCCGGACCGCCAACTCCTCATACATCGGGATGATCTCCACGGTGTCGCCCCGCACCCGGAACGTGCCGCGGGTAAAGGCCGTGTCGTTGCGGGTGTACTGCATGTCGATGAAACGCCGCAGCAACCGGTCCCGGCCGGCATTGTCCCCCACCTTCAGCGAAACCATCCGGTCGACATACTCCTGGGGTGTGCCCAGGCCGTAGATGCAACTGACCGAGGCCACCACCACGGTGTCGCGCCGGGTCAGCAGCGACGAGGTCGCCGAGTGCCGCAGCCGTTCCACCTCATCGTTGATCGAACTGTCCTTTTCAATGTAGGTGTCCGTCTGGGGGATGTAGGCCTCCGGCTGGTAGTAGTCGTAGTAGCTGACAAAGTACTCGACGGCGTTGTTGGGCAGCAGTTCGCGGAACTCCGAGGCCAACTGAGCGGCCAGCGTCTTGTTCGGTTCGATCACCAGGGTGGGCCGCTGGACCCGTTCGATCAGCCAGGCGGTGGTGGCGGACTTGCCGGTGCCGGTGGCGCCCAGCAGCACAATGTCCTTTTCCCCCGCCTGCAGCCGCTTGGCCAGTTCTTCAATTGCCTGCGGCTGGTCGCCGGAGGGCACATAGTCGCTGATGACCGCGAAGGGGGCCACGGTCCGTTGCAGGTCGGTCACGGGACGCATGGCACCACGCTACAACGACCCTCTGTTGCCCGATGGCGACCGCGCGGCCGCCGCGCCCGCACAGCGGAGCGGACCCGGCACCAGCGCCCCATTGCCAGTGCCGGGTCCTGAGCTGTCATCCGGTCTCCGTGGACACTGTCGCGGGCACCGGATCAGCCCCCCTCAGACTCAGCCCTATGCTCCTCATCCTGGGCTGAGCCAGACTCTCACGTTTGGGCGGTTCAGTTGGGTGGCGGGGTCTTGTGGGCAAAGCCAAGAGGTGGAGTCTGTTCAAATTTGAAGACCTATCCTGCCACGCGGCTGCACCTGGTCACTACCAGATCGGGCCGGCCGGGCAAAAAACCCTCCATTTGGGGGATGCCCGGCGGCCGGCGGGGCCCGGTTGGCGGGATTCAGCTATCAGCGAAATCTTCTACGCCGGTAGCGAATGTGATCGTTCACAGCAGAATGCCCTGGCCAGGGCCGTGAAAACCTGCACGGCGTGAACGTCTCAGACTTCCCGAAGGCTCACGTCCTGTGGTTCCAGATCAAAGCTGATCGCCCCGGGCCGGTCTTCATTCCTGATGACCTGGGCAACGTCGCCTTTGCCGACTTCTTACCCAGCAACGGCCTGGTGGCCGTGGTGCGCAGCTTTGTCATGGGCGGTTCGCTGGCGAGCGCCGCCCGCCTGGCGGAGGCGACTCTAAACATGTCCGGCTGGCGGGTTGCCCGCCTGATCCCCGACATCATCAAGTCGCATGACATCCCGGACCACGCCACCTTGGACCACGGCCCCGCCCGGCCCAGCGTGCCCCACAGCACCTTTGGCCCCGGCGCCCAGCGCTACATGTCCACCAGCGCGCTGCAAGACCCGGCCGCACCCCCCGGGGGTTACCCCGCCAAGTATCACCTGCTGCAACCTCAACCGGCCGCCATGCGCCTGGTGGCGGACTGGGTCAGCGGCGCCGCCGATCCTCCCAAGCCGCTGCCCGAACCGATCGGCTACCACCCCCGCCAGTGGTTCCTGGGCGACATCCGGGCCTGGCTCAGCCGCTGTGGCCTGGATGTCCCGTTCCCGTTCATCCACTACCCCACCATGGCCGGCCACCATCGCATCGCCGCCGCCATGGGCTGGGAGGGCTGAACCGGCCATCTGTTCGACCGGATGGCGACCTTCAGCTACCCCCTTGTAGCTACCATCGGCTAGCAACCCGTTTGGCGGAGAGTGAAACCCCTCTCACCCCGCCCCGCCGGGCTGCGAAATTCATCCTACGGGTCTACCCTAGATGGGGTCCTTTGCAGTGGCAGCGCCGCCCAAACGCTGCCGCCCAGGGGCCACAACCAGGGCGCGCCCAGCGCCTCGATTGACGTCAGAACAGGTGATTCCAGCATGTCCAAGCAAGCTCCCCGCTATCCCGGCCTCCCCGAGGTGATCAACGGCAACGGTGCCGTCGCCTACGTGATGAAATACGTCTGCGGCGGTGTGATCGGCTACCCGATCACGCCATCGACCGAAATCTCGGAGACGTTCGAGGCGGCCCGGGCCGAAGGCCAACTCAACGTCTGGGGCAAGCACCCCTTCTTCGTTGAGACCGAAGGTGAACACTCCGCCCAGTCCGGGGCCCTGGGCGCGGCCCTGACCGGCGGCAACTTCATCTCCAACGCCTCCAGCTCCCAGGGCATCCTGTACGGCTTGGAATCCCACTACGTCACCGCCGGCAAGAAGGTGGGCGGCTTTGTGCTGCAAGTGGCCGCCCGCGTGGTCTCCAAGCACTCCCTCAACGTCATGGCGGGGCACGATGACGTCTACGCACTGCTCCCGGCCGGCTACACCATCCTGTTTGGCTCCAACCCGCAGGAGGCGGCCGACCTAGCCGCCATCTCCTACAAGACCTCCGCCTTGTCCCTGATCCCAGTGGCCAACACCATGGACGGCTTCGCCACCAGCCACGTCATGAGCGAGGCCAAGCTGCCGGAACCCGATCTGCTGCGCGAATACCTGGGCGACCCGGCCGGCCGCATCCCCTGCCCCACGGTGGCCCAAGAAATCCTGTTCGGCGCCAAGGGGCGCGTCTACCAGTTGAACGCCTACCTGGACCGCCACGCCGAAGACTTCACGCCGGCCGACCTGACGGCCCTCAAGGCCCTGCTCGAAGCCAAGGCGGACCAGATCGAGGCCGATGGCGCCGGCAAACTGATCGGCCAGACGCTGGCCTTTGTGCCGGACGACCTCAAAGCCCAATGGCGGCGCCAGTGGCTGGCCGCCTGGGCCAAGGGCACCCGCCAGTTGGTGCCGGCACTGGTCGACCCGAACAATCCGGGCCTGACCGGTCCGGTCCAGAACCAGCCGGACTTCCAGGCCGGCGCGGCTGATCACCGCACGCACTTCGCCTCCGCCGTACCCGCCCTGGCCCGCCAGGCCATGGCCGAATACTCCGAGCTGACCGGCCGCACCTATGAGCCGGTCATGAGCTACGACACCGAGGACGCGGACTACATCATGGTGGGCCTCGGCTCCATCACCGATGACGCCCGCGCCGTCATCCCCTACCTGCGGGCCCAGGGCCTGAAGGTCGGCGTCGTCTCCGTCAAACTGCTGCAGCCCTTCCCGGAAGCCGAACTGGCCCAAGCCTTGCAGCACGCCAAAGCCGTCATGGTGCTGGAACGCTCCGACGACACGGCCCTGACCCGCCTGGTGACCGGCGCTCTGTTCAAGGCCCGGGCCAACGGCGAAAACCCGGCCGCTTACCCCGGCATCGTGGGCCTCAAGGCCACCCCCAAGCTGGTGACAGCCATCTTTGGCCTGGGCGGCCACGATGTGCAGCCCCGCCACCTGGTGGCCGGCTTCAAGCACCTGGCCAGCGCCGATGCCGCCCCGCTGGTCTACCTCGGTTCGCAGTTCTTCGACCCCAAGGCCACCGGCAGCGCCGCCGCCCTCCAAGAACAACTGCGCCAGGCCTACCCGGAAACCGAAGCCATGGCGCTGGAAACCGAACCCAACCCGCAGGTGCTGCCGCCGGAGGCGCTGCGCATCCGCTTCCACTCGGTGGGCGGCTACGGCACCATCGCCACCGGCAAGCTGCTGACCGACATCCTGGCCGGCATGCTGGGCATGTACTCCAAGTCCGCCCCCAAGTACGGTTCGGAAAAGTCTGGCGCCGCCACCAACTACTACATCACCCTGTCCCCGGAGCCGGTCCTACTGACCAACGCCGAACTGGAAGATGTTGAGGTGGTCGTCTCGCCGGACCACCAGGCCTTCATCCACACCAACCCGCTGAAGGGCCTGCGTGAGGGCGGCACATTCATCATGCAGTCCGACCGCACGCCGCTGGACGTCTGGAAGTCGCTGCCGGCCTACGCCCGCCACGCCATCCGCGACCAGAAGATCCAGTTCAAGGTG
>JAISTN010000063.1 GCA_031272565.1 Bifidobacteriaceae bacterium | reverse complement strand
TCCACGACCGGTTCAGCCACCACGCCGGCCGGCTGGGCGGTATCGACTGCCGCCGCGGCCACCTGGGTCACGGCCGGTTCCGGCACGGCCGCCGGCCCCGCCACCGCGGGCAGGCCGCCCAGCGTGGTGACCAAAGCGGCGGCCAGGCTGGCCGAGCCAAAGAGCTTGAGGGTGCGGGAAACCAACGACATGGGGGGTTGTCCTTCCAGGGTCTTGTGAGGCTAAACCGGCTCCCGGCGGACCGGCCCAACTTCGCGCCACGGCCACCCGGATCGATTCTCGTCGGCAACAGCCTACCTCGACCCCACCCACCGGCCCGGCAGCCAAGTACACCAGACCGCCCAGCGGCCGGTCCAACCGGGCCGCCGGGTAAGCGTTTTCCCTGGTTGTGGGCCTAATCACAGTTACTTCAAGGCCGCCAACCAACGCGCCGTCAAGCCCGTGTTACATCTGTCACATCGGTCTGTGCGGTTGGTCACAAGCCGAGCACGAACCCCCCAAAGCCTGACCGGCAGGCCTCCTACTGTGAAGCCTGCTGAAAGTCCAAAGCACTCGGTAAAGGAGCAGTCGCGCCATGCGCAAGCGGAACCGCAAGGCAGCCATCGGCCTAGCCCTCTTGTTTGGGGTTTCAGGCGCCTTTGGGCTGACCGCCGCGGCCGAACACCAAGACCCTCCGCCCACGGCACCCGCCGCCATGGCGGCCGCCGGGCCACAGCGCCAGGCCGACAAAGCCCTGGGCCACTACATTGGCCTGACCACCGGCAGCCTGTCCATTGCCGGCGCCACCGGCCTGCTGATCGTGGCCCGCCGCCGCGCCTTGCCCACCGTGCCGCAGGAAGCCGACACCTACTGACGCCAACACCCCCGGGCTGAGGCTCAAGCACCAACCACCACGTGATTGGAGTACTTCACCACCGGATCAACTCCGGGCCGGGTTAGCGTCACCTTGACCACCAGGTCCTGGCCGGCATCGGCCGGCGTCGGGGTATAAACCGGGCCGTCAGCGCCCACAATCCGGGCTGTGCCCCGGAACCACAGGTAGGTCAGTGCGCCATCGAGCGCCCAGTAGGCCACCGTTGCCTCCAACGGTTCACCCACCTTCGCCTCCAAAGGCTCTCCCCCTGCCGCCGGGGATCCCGCCATCCGCCCCAGCTTGACTTCGGCCAGTCCCGCCGGGAAAACATGGTTGGAGTACTTGGCGGCGGTGGTCAGGCGGGCGTGGCTGGCCGTCACCTTGCAGACGATGTCGTGGCCCAAATCCGCGGCGGTCAACTTGTAGGTTGATCCCGTGGCCCCGCCAATCAAGCTGGTGTCGCGGAACCAAAGGTAGGTCAAAGTGGCGTCGGACGGGCTGTAGCTGACGCTGGCCGTCAAGGTCGCCCCGGCCAGGGCCTGCCCACTGACCACCACCCCAGTCAAGACCGGCGGTTCGCCGCCCGGCACCGCCAACGCATAGGACGTGGCCACGGCTGGCGCCCAGTCCTGGAACGAGGCTGTCACGGCCACGGTCAGGTCGTGCCCGGCATCGGCCGCCGTCACCGTGTAGTTGTCACCCTCTGCGCCGGCGATGGCAATCCCATCGCGGTACCAGGCGAAGGCCACGGCCGCGTTGGCGGGGGCCACACCCCCGGCCACCGCGTAGAGAGTGACGCCCTCGGCCGCTTCACCGGTCACGGCCACCCAGTCCACCGTCACCTGGGTGGGCACCAGCACCTCGACTTCGCGGCTGCCGGCCGGCAGGGACTGCTCCAGGCCGGTGACGCCGCCCACGGCCGATGACACGTAGTGGCCGTCGGCCGAACCGATGAACAGGCGGTAGCACTCATAGGGCGAGACGCCCACCTCGAAGGCGCCATCGGCCAGCACTGTGACATAGCCCCAGTCGTTGACCGCCTCCACCACCTGCGTCCGGGTAGCGCAGAAATAGTGGGCGTACCAAATCTTCCAGCCCGCCACCGAACCGCCATCCTGGGCCACAATCCGGCCGCTGACACCAGCCGCCTCACCCGCCACCGTCACGCCCACAGCAGTCGCAGTAGCCGGCGTGCAACCCGGACTTGCCGCCGTCACCCGCACGGTCAGCACGTGGCCGGCATCGACCGCCCGAACCTGGTAAATGTCCTGGTCAGAGCCCGGTACCGGGACGCCGTCGCGCAGCCAGGTGTAGGTCAAGGTGGCATCGGCTGGCAACACCGTGACCCGGGCCCTCAGGGTTTGCCCCTCCGCCGCCTGGCCCTGGATGGTCGGCTCCAGCAGCAACACCGCCGGGCGCTCCAGCCGGATTGCCAGGCCCGTGGCCGCGGCCGGCACCACGTGGCTTTCCGCCACTACGCCGTCCAATTCAAACGAAACCCACTCCCCCAGCGGCGACAACAACCGCAGGCGGTAGCACTCATCGGCGAACCGCCCCACCGCGAACGAGCCTTCGGCCGGCAACGCCAACTGCCCGGCGTCGCTGACCTCCCCTGGGGCGCCGCCGCCGGCCTCGCCCACCACCGCAGGCAGGGCGTAGGTCTCGCCCGTTGCACAAACCACATGCTCATAGTCGGCTGTGAAGCCTGTTGCCGGGCCGCCATCGGACAACTCAACCTGGCCCGCCAAGCCCACCACCGCGGCCGGCAGGGCCACCGCCGGTGAGGCTTTGGGGACAGAGTCTTCATAGGCCACCGCGCTGGCCGTCACCACCACCCACAGCGGCCGGCCCAGGTCGGCCGCCGTCACGGTGTAGGTGGGGCCGTAGCCCACCGGCGCCGCCGCCAGGCCCACGTGCCACTCGTAACTCAAGGTGGCCGTGGCCGGCTGCGGGTCGCTCACCACCGGCACCACCACATCGCCCACGCCACTGACCGCGGGCAACTCGACCGAGGCAACGCTGGCCTGGCCCACCGTCAAGCCGCTGATGACGTCCACCGCCGCCGCGACATCGAGCAGTTTGGCGCTACCGCGGGCCGTGCCCTCCAAGGCCGCCCGCACCTGGCTGGCGTTGGCCGCCGGGTTGAACCGGAACAACAGCGAGGCCGCCGCCGCCACCAGCGGAGCGGCAAACGACGTGCCCGTCGAGGCCACCACCGGGCCGTCCGTCACCCACGACGGGATGGCCACGCCGGGGGCGGTGATGTCGACCTGGCCGGAGCGGTTGGAGAAGGCGGCCAACTCGCCCGTCTGGTCGGTGGCGCCCACCGACAGAGTGCTGGAATACGCGCTGGGGTAGGTGTAGCCCTCGGTGGGGTCATTACCGCCGGAGCAAACTACCAGCACGCCGTGCGCCGCCGCGTAATCAACCGCCCGGCGCAGGTAGGTGACCGGCTCGGGGTAGGAGAAGGACATCAGGATGACGCGCACCTGATGGTTGTCGATGGCGTCCACCACCGAGTCGTAGATGTCACTGGGATAGATCGCGCCGCAGGAACCCAGCCGCTGGATCTTCTCCCCCACCACCTGGCCGTCGTAGGCCGCACCCGCCACGCCCAGGCCGTTGTTGGTGACGGCCGCGATCACGCTGACGACGGCTGTGCCGTGGCTCTCGCTCGAATCACCGGTGGCGCAGGGCTGAATGGTGCCGTCTGCCAGATAGGCCGCGTTGCGCGCCGCCGTGACGCTGGACCCACCGGCACCGGTGAAGTCCGCCAGGTCTGGGTAGAAACCGTAGTCGAGCACCGCAATCTTGGCCGTTTCGGGGCCCTGGCTGGCCGTCAGGTCACTCAACCGCGGCCAAACCTGGTCAAACCGGGCCCCGCCGGGGACGTCTTTGAGGGCCGCCTGATAGACGTAGTAGGGATCGTTGGGCAGGGCCGAATAGGTCACGCCACCGGCCACCGGGTCCGCCACGGCCGGTTGGCTGTCCGGCTCTACCGGGGTTTCGGGGGTGTCGGGGGTGGCCGGTTCGGCGGTAGGGCCCGATGCCGCCGGCTCGTCCCAAGCGGACACCTCATCCAGGCGCAGCCTGATCGGCTGGTCATAGTCCACCGCCTCGTATAGCCCGCTGGCCTCAAGCTGCTGCTTAACCTGGGCCGCCTGGGCGGCATCGGCACTGATGACAGCCGTGCCGCCGGGCTGAGAGGGCAGCTTGACCACTTCAACCGCGGCCTCGGACGTCAGGTTGCCTTCAACGTTGGCCACGTCCGCCACGACATCGGCCGCACTGGTGCCTTCGGCCGGCAACAAGGCGATGCGCACGGTGCCGTCCGCGTCTGGTTGCGGGGTCGCCAAAGCCGCCGGTGTCCCCTCCCGCGCGGCTCCTTCACCGCCGGAAGGCGCGCCAGCAACAGCCGGCAGGCCGCCAGAAAGGGCGCTGGCGCACGCCAGCACCACCACTCTGGCCAGCCGATGGGCTCTGACAGACCGACTCATCGGGGCTTCCTTCAGGGGCTAGAAGGCGATGGCAGTACCTCTCCTCTTCAGGGCCATCCTACCGTGCCGCCTACCCCCAGCCGGGCAGACGCAGGTCCTATCGATACTGTTTCGAAGAACCAGCTAGCGGGGTGCCACTTCGACCGCTTCAGACAGCTTGGAGGTCCCCGTGACCCCACTCAGGTTGGTTGTCAGAATCACCTCCGCCGCCACCAGGTGGCCCTGGTGGGCCGCCTGTAGACTGAAGGATGAACTGACCGCCCCAGCCACTGGTTCACCGTCCAGGTACCACTGGTAGGACAAGGTGCGGTTGGAGTACGGCGCAATCACCTGGGCCGTCGCTCGGATCGTCTGGCCCACCTTGACCGTCCCGGTGATTTCAACCGCCCCCAGTTCGGCCTTGGACTGATAGCCAATCACGATGTCGCGCCAACCGGCCGGCACGTAGATGTACTGCCCATGCTGGCCATTCCAGGTCAGTGGCATGGCTCCCGCGGAAATCCGGTAGCAACCGGTCGTTTTGGCGCCGCTCCCAAAGCTGCCATCCGCCGCTACCATCACTCCTATGTACTCGAAATTGGAGGACGGCACGTAGGTACCATCGCAGGTATAGCGGCTGTCCATCATCACCGTGGACGACACGGTGCCGCCGTCAATCGAAACCAGGCGTCCTGTCACGCCCGCCAGCTTGGTCCTGGGCCCAATCAACAGGTGAGCCGAATACTTGACCACGCTGGTTCCGCCCCAAGTCAGGGTCGCCTTCAGCACCAGGTCCTGTTGCAGATCGGCGTCTGTCAACGTGTACGTGGCGCTCTTGGCTCCGGCGATGGCGCTTGACCCCCGGAACCACTGGTACGTCACGCTGGCACCGGCCGGCACATAGTCCGCCGTGGCCGTCAGGATCATCCCCACCCGGGTCTCCCCGCTGACGGTCAGGGCGGCGAAGCCCAGCGGCCCCGGCAGGTGGGCCGAATACTTGACCACTTCCCCGCTGCCGTCCGTGGCCCACGCCTTGCAGACCAGGTTCCAGCCGGCATCGGCCGCCTTGACCACATAGGTGCCCGCCGCCGTCCGGGCGCTCACCGCGCTGGTCCCCCGGAACCACTGGTACGTCACGGAGGCGTTGGCCGGGCTCAAACCGGCCGGTGCCGCCACCAAGGTGGTGCCCACCGGGTTGGGCGCGCCATCAGGCGCCGCCCCCGTCACCGTGACCGAGCCCAAGGCCAGCGGTTGCGGTAGCGTCCCGGCCACCAAGACGTGGCCGGTGTACTTGGGGCCAACCGTTTGGCCCCGCGAGGAGGCGTAGACCTTGACCACAATGTCGCCGCCGGCATCAGCCGCCACCAGCGTGTAGGAGGGTCCACTGGCTCCGGCAATCAATTTGGTGCCGCGGAACCACTGGTAGGTCAACTCGGCATCGACCGGCTGGTAGATCGCGTCGACAGTTAACGTCTGGCCCACCTCGCCAGTGCCGCTCAGGCTGGCCGAACTGAGGGCCAGCGGCCGCGTGTCGCCGCCGGGTATCAAGATCGGGTCCGAGGTGACGGTGGCCGGCAGGCAGCCCACCGCCGTGCCGTAGACCCGGACGCTCAGTTCATGGCCGGCATCGGCCGCCGTCACCGTGTATCTCTCATCGGTGGCGCCTGGGATCGGTTGCCCATCCCGCAGCCAGGTGTATTCGACATCGGCGTCGGGGGGCTGGCTGGAAGCCAGCACCCGCAGGGTTTCACCCACCTCGGGCGTGCCATAGACGGGGGCCCCAAGGAAGAAGTTGACCGTCAACCGCTCGGTCTGGATCACCACCCCGGTGGAGCCGGCCGCCAGGTAGTGGTACCGGCCGGTCACCCCGTTGATGGTCACCTGGGCCGAATCCGAGTGGGGTGACTCCAAGTCGATGCGGTAGCACTCGTCGCCATACTTGCCGACCTTGAAGCGGCCGTCATCGGACAACGCCACAGAACTCAACTCGGACGCCGGAATGGGGTAAGCAACATGCGTGTCACAAGTGACCCGGAAGTAGTTCAACCGGTACCCCACGGCCGAGCCGCCATCGGACAGCACCAACTGGCCCTCAACCCCCACCTGGGCGGCATATACCGAGACGTAGTTGGACTGCCGTGGCACCGAATCGGTCCAGCCGCTGGCACTGGCCGTCACCACCACCCAGATCGGCTGGCCATCCCGGCCGGCCGGCACCGTAAAGCTGGGGCCGGCGCCCAAAGGCTCCGGCGTCCGGCCCACGTACCAGGCGTAGCTCAAGGTAGCGCCGGTGGGAACTACGCCGGTCACGGTAGCCGTGACGGTATCGCCGGGGTAGATCGACTGGGGAATCGAAATCGCCTCCACCGAGGCGGTCCGTTCCGGGCCGGTGATGGCGGCCACCGCCGCCTCCACGTCCAGCAGGCGGTTGGTGCCCCTGGCCGTGCTGGTCAGGGCGTAGCGGACCTCATCGGCCGTGGCTGTCGGCTGGTAGCGCCACAGCAGGGAGGCGGCGGCCGCCACCAGCGGCGCGGAAAACGACGTGCCGGACACGGTCTGGTTGCTGCCGTTCGGATAGGTCGAGGTGACGCTGACCCCGGGTGCCCAGATGTCGAGTTGCCCGCTGCGGTTGTTCCAAGTGGCCTGGTTGCCGTTCTTGTCGCTGGCCCCCACCGACAACACTGTCGGATAGGCGCTGGGATAGGTGGTGGCGGTGATGGCCTCGTTGCCGCCGGACGCGACCACCAACACGTTATGCGCCGCCGCGTAGTTGACGCTTTGTTCCAGCAGCGCGTACGTCGCCTCCGGCCAACTCATCGACATTGAGATCACCCGGACGTGTTCCACGTCGATGGCGTTCACGAACGAATCGTAGACATCGCTCAGGTAGACGATGCCGCACTCGGCCGCCCGGGTGAGCTTTTCCGCCACCACCTGGCCATCAAAGGCGGCGCCGGCC
>JAISTN010000028.1 GCA_031272565.1 Bifidobacteriaceae bacterium | reverse complement strand
GGCCACCATCATCAGGTCGGCCAGCTCGTCTACCACCACCAGCAGGTACGGGTAGGGCTTGAGCACCCGCTGTGAGCCGGGCAACGGTTTGATGGTGCCAGCCACCACGGCCTTGTTGAAGTCGTCGATGTGCTTCAGGCCAAACGATTCCAAGTCGTCGTAGCGCACGTCCATCTCACGCACCACCCAGTCCAGGGCCTCGGCGGCCTTTTTCGGGTCGGTGATGATCGGCGTGATCAAGTGCGGAATGCCGGCGTAGACGGTCAGTTCGACTCGCTTCGGGTCGATCAGCACCATCCGCACCTGGTCCGGGGTGGCCCGCATCAGGATGCTGACCACCATGGCGTTAACGAACGAACTCTTGCCGCTGCCGGTGGCGCCGGCCACCAGCAGGTGCGGCATCTTGGTCAGGTTGACCACCACGTAGCCGCCGCCCACGTCCTTGCCCAAGCCCACCGCCATCGGGTGCTGGTTGCGTTTGGCGGCCGGGCTGGCCAGGACTTCACCGAGTGGCACCGTTTCGCGGTCCTTGTTCGGTATCTCGATGCCGATGGCGCTCTTACCGGGAATGGGTGACAGGATGCGGATTTCGGGGCTGGCTACGGCATAGGCAATGTTGCGCTGCAACTGGGTGATGCGTTCCACCTTGACGCCGGGGCCTAGTTCGACTTCGTAGCGGGTCACGGTGGGCCCGCAGGTGAAACCGGTGACGGCGGCGTCGACCGAGAACTGGTCGAACACTTCGGTCAGGGCTTCCACCACGCCGGCGGCGCCGTCGCCGTGGTCGCGGTGCGGCAAGTCCTTGACCAACAGGTCCTGGTCCGGCAACTGGTACAGAATCTCGGGGCCCAGTTCGCCCTGTTCGCCGCCGGCTGGCACCGGGGGCGGCATGGTGCTGGCCGGCACCACGTCTTCGCTGCCCACCAGGGTGGGGATGGCGTCCCACTCCGATGGCGCCTCGGGTCCGCCCACCCGGCTGGTGCCGCGCACCGGAGTGGCGGTGTCTGGTGGTTCGTCGCTCAGCAGGGGCGGCACGGCCAGTCCGTCCGTGTCGGCCACCGGCCGGCGGTAGGCCTCGTCGTGGGCATAGCCGCCGGGCACAAACGGGCCTTCGGGCGGCGGCGGCACCGGGCGACCCCGGCCGCGGCCCCTGGCCTTGAGTTGGTCTAGGTCACCTTGCCCCGCAGCGCTCCCGGCGCCATCGGCCACCGAACCCAAGCCCAATGCCTGCTTGGCTTCCCGCAGCCGGGACGGGATGTGGGTGACGGGCGTGCGGGTCAGCACCAGCAGGCCAAAGAAGGCCAGGATCACAAACAAGATGGCCGCGCCCCACTGGGTCAGCAGGGCAGACACAGGGGTGGCCAGCAGGCCAATCACGCCGCCCGCGCCCCTGATCTTGTCCCAGTCGCCGCGCGGCGAGGGCCGGCCGCAGCCCAGGTGGATTAGGCAGGCGAAGGCCAGCACCAAGCCCACCAGGCCAACCGACATGCGGCCGTTGTCCTCGGTTTGTTCGGGGTGGCGGAACAGGCGCACGGCCATGCCCCAGAACAACACGGGCAGGGCCATGCAGAGCACGCCCACGGCTCCGGCGGCCAGCCATTCGATGGCTCGGCCCACGGGTGAACCAAGGCCAAACCAGGCCTGGGCGGCCACGATGATCCCGGCCAGGACCAGCAGTAGGGCGATGCCGTCGCGGCGGTGTTCGGGTGCCAGGCCCTTGATGTCGGTGCCGGCCTTGCGCATGCCGGCGCCGAGGGCATGGGCCAGGCCCAGCCAGACGGCCTTGATGGCCCGCAGGGGCCAGGGCGGCTTCTGGTCTGGTGGGCGGGTGGCGCCAGCCGCCTTGGCCGCGCCGCCGCTGGCCGCCGCTGTCGCCTTGGCGGCCGGCCTGCCGCCGGTCGGTGAGTTGTCTGGACGGGGCGTGGCTGGCTCCTTGTGACGATGGGAATGACCCTCTCAGGTTAACTGGAGCCACCGCCCGGCGCGGGGAGGCGCACCGCCCAGCCCGCCAAGCTCGCTTAGGCCGCCGCTGCCGCCCGCCTCACCCAGCGTGAGGCCTAGCCAGTGCCTGCCCAGTTGGCCCCCGGGGCCGTCAAACCGTCATCAGCGCGAGGCGTTCTTGGGGCAGGGTGGCGATCAGCGCGTAAGGATCAGGGTCATCCGCCCCCGCTCCGCCACCCGCAGCCGGTAGTAGGTCCAACGCCGGGAACTCCACCCTGACCCAGACGGCCGGGCCTTCATGCAGTTTGATCTTGAGGGCCGGGGGCTTGGGCCCGGCGGCCGCCTGTTTGACGGCCAGCGCGACCCGGCGGCAGCCGGTGGCCGGGGTGACGGGCGTTGGGGCCGGCGCCGCGGGCCAAGTTGTGGCGGCCGGCGCCAGCGGGCTGGCCGCCTGGCCGGCCTCCGGGCCGCCCTCTTGGCCGCCAGGCAGGGTGAGCGAGGCTCCGCTGGCTGCCCGCACCGGCCGGCCCGGGATAACAGCCCGCAGGCCAGCCGGCAACCCCACGGCGAGGGGCAGCGGATAGGTCGTAATGCTCAAGGCGAGCCCCTCCCAGGGACCTGGTGGCGGTGGATTGAAAGGCCGGATCCGGCCGGAGCCGCAGGTCTGAGAGAGAAGGAGACGGAGAAATAACCCGCGGCTCCAGGCCGAACCGATAGCGTCATCCTGCCACGGGCCAACTGGGACCAAACCCGGCCCAGCCGGTATCACCCCAGGTCAGGGCGGCAAGTTGATCCCAGTCTGTGACCAAGGTCACGGCCCGGGCATGGTACCGGCCCCGACCAGCCGCCGGTTGCCGCGCGGCCGGCCGGCCTAGAACAGTCTCAAGCCGGGGTCCTCCAGGCCGCGCATGGCGTCGTAGTCCAAGACCAGGCAGGCCAGGCCACGGTCCTCGGCCAAGACCCGCGCCTGGGGCTTGATCACCTGGGCGGCGAAGACGCCCCGCACCGGGCCCAGGGCGGGGTCGCGGTCCAACAGCGCCACGTAGCGGGTCAACTGTTCCACGCCGTCGATTTCGCCCCGCCGCTTGACTTCCACCGCCACCGTGCCGCCAGCCGGGTCACGCAACAGCAGGTCAACCGGCCCGATGGCGGTGGGGTATTCCCGCTGGATCAGCCGCAGCCCGTCTCCCACCAGCCCTACTTGTTCGGCCAGCAGGCGCTGCAGGTGGGCCTCCACGCCGTCCTTGACCAGGCCCGGGTCCGGGCCCAGTTCCACTGTCGAATCTTGTAGCACCTCGTAGATCTGGATCCGCAACTGGTCGTCGGTCTTGGTGTGGCGCACCAGCCAGATCTCGGTCACGCCGGCTTGGGCCTCTTCCGGCGCCGGGTCTTGGACCTTGAATGTGCAGGGCGGGTTCATCCAGTTGAGCGGCTTGTAGGAACCGCCGTCGGAGTGGACCAGCACCGAGCCATCGGCCTTCAGGATCAGCAAACGCCGGGCCGGGTCCAGGTGCGCCGTCAGCCGGCCGGAGTAGTCCACGCCACAGCGGGCAATCACGGTACGCACCGGACCATTATCGTTGTTATCCATGAGTTCACCGCTGCCGCCGCCCCCGCCACCGCCGCCCGGTTGGCGTCCACCGCCACCGCGCGTCAGCGTCAAGGGGCCGCAAGCGGCCGACAAGCCGGCTTCATCAGTGCCGGCCGCGGGCGCCGGGCCGGCCCCGCTGGGGGCGGACACCCCGCCGCAAACCGACCCCACCGTGCTGCGTCCCACCACGCCCCTGCCGGCCGCCCCCCACTTGGCGCCGCCCCCACCGCCGGCTCCGCCGGCGGACACTGCGGCGGCGTCCGGCCCTGGCCTGCCGGTCGGTCCCCAATACCAGCCGTACGGTCAGCCGGCCTCAGTGCCGCTGTCGGCCTTAGCGCCGCTGTCGGCCTCAGCCGCCCAGCCGCCCGGCGCCTACCAGCCGGCCCAGCCGGCCCAACCGTTGCAACCGAATCAAACAGGCCAGGCGGCCAAACCCCCAACCAAAGGCTCCACCGGCAAGCTGGTGGCCCTGATCGTCGCCATCGTCCTGGTGGTCGGCGGCGGGGCGGGCGCCGCCACCTGGTGGTTCCTGCTGCGCGGCGAAGACGACGCCACGGCGCAGGACCAGCCGACCGGTCAAGCCGAAGACGAGGACCCGGACGCCACCCAGGCGGCATCGGACGAACCGTCCCCGGAGCCCTCGGCCAGTCAGGCGGCATCGGACGAACCGTCCCCGGAGCCGTCCGAGGAACCCTCACCTAGCCCCAGCCCATCACCTAGCCCGGAACCCTGCACCACCGCGCCCAAGGCGACCGTGGACAAGTTCAGCCTGACCGCCGCGGGACCCAACGTCACCGTCACCTTCACCAGCACCTGCCCGCTGGCCGGCAGCGGCGACACCTTACCCGAACCGTTGTCGGTCCTGATCAGCGACGCCTTTGGGCCCGTCGGCTGGGCCAACCTGTCGCAGGGGCCGTACCAGGTCGACGCCAACGGGCAGGTCACGCTGGACCTCAAGTCGTTGACCGACTCGATGGCTCCGATTGGCCAGGGCGCCACCGACCTGGCCGGCCCGTTCCTCGCCACCGCCTACGTGTCCACGATGGTGCCCGATGGCGGCCCAGTGGTAGTTGGCAGCGCCGATGACCCTTGGCTGCACCGCTTGCAGCGCCAGGCCGCCCTGGACGTGGAGTACACCAACGCCAACCTGGTGGGCACTTGGTCACCCCAGGTGTCGTCGAAGTATCTAGGCCTGGAGGCCGAGGGCAAGACCTGGACCTATGAGGAGATCTGGCACGAGTTCGCCTCCTACAAGGCCCGCTATCCCACCGCCGTGCTGCTCGATTCGGAAGACTGGCCCAATTTCACCACCGGGCACCAGTTCTGGGTCACCCTGGCCGGCGAACCGACGGCGGCCCAGGCCCAGCCCATCCTGGACTGGTGCGTGGCGGAGGGCTGGGACCGCGACCACTGCGTGGCCAAGTTCATGTCGAACACGGCGGTGGCCGACACGGTTGAGTATCTGCCTTAGAACTGACCGACTTGCCTCCCGCACCGCGGCCCCGCCGCGACCCAAACTTGGCCGACGCTTAGTCCAGCAGTCCCAGTTCCACCTTGGCCCGCAGCACCCGCAGCGCGGCCGCGTCCGCTTGGGCCGCCAGGTCGGCATCGGCGGCCACCGCCGCCACCAGGCCATCCAAGGCGGCCTGGGCGTCCGCCACCGAGCCGAACAGGGCAATGTCACCGCCGGCCTGGATGAACTTGACCGCCCGGTCCTTGGCCGGCACGTGTACCACCGCTTGCGCGGTCAGGGAATCGGACAGCACCAGGCCGTCCCACCCCAGTTGGCCGCGCAGCAGGTCCGTCACAACCGCCTTCGAGAAGGCGGCCGGCTGGTCCGGGTCAAGCTGCTGGTAGGTCGCCACCGCCATCATGACCGCTGTCGGACTCGCCTGCAGTGCCGTACGGAAGGCCGTCACCGCGGCGTCATCGGCCGTGGTGGCCGTGTCCACAATCCCGTCCGTGGTGTAGTCGGTGTTACCGGTCACCCGGCCCAACCCCGGGAAGTGTTTCAGGGACGTGCCAACCCCGGCCGCTTTCATGCCAGCCACGAAGGCGGCGGCGTGTTCGCCGTTACCGGCCGCATCCAGGCCGTAGTCCCGCTTCAGCGCGCCGATCGGTGCGTTGGACCCCCGGTTGTCCTCCACGGTGTCGGTCACCGGCGCCAGGTCGAAGTTGATCCCGGCGGCCAGTAGTTGCTCACCCCAGCCCTGGGCGGCCTGTTGCAAGTCGGCGGGCGACATCGTCCCCTGGTCGGTTCCGGCCGGGATGGTGTCGACGCCCCCGCCCTTGACGCGTTGGACCTGGCCGCCTTCCTGGTCGGCCGCCACGATCAGACTGGAGCCGCCGGCCGCCACCAGCCGGTCCGCCGCCGCCTTGGCCGTGTCCCCTGTCCAGCAGTCTCCCAGCAGCACTACCGAGCCGATGTGCTGGTCCCTGATGAAGGCTTCCGCGGCGCCCGTGCCGCCACAATCGACCGCCGGCATCACCAGCAACCCCAGGCGTTCGGCTTGGCTCATGGCGTCGAAGGCCGCTTGGGCCTGGTCGGGGGCCGGACTGGGCAGGGTCTGTTTGTCGCTTGGGGTGGGTGTGGCCGTGGCCGTCGCCGTACTGGTCACCGCCACCGGCGGGGTTGAGTTCTCGCTGGCCGCCGCTGTCGCCCCGGACACCTCGGCCGCCGGGCCCGGCTTCAGGCTGGTCCAACCAGCGTAGCCGCCCAGGCCGGCCGCGACCAGGCCAACCAGGATCAGCGCCAGGGTGCGGGTGCGGTGAGTTGGAGCCACCCGGCCATTATCCGTGAAACGGTCTAGGACCTTTCCCCCCGCCGCGCCACTCGGTCATGCCTGGCGACGGCCACTCCCGGCCGCGGCTAGATCGACTCGGCGTCGTCCGTCACAATCGTCACAATGTCGGAATCGACCGAGAAGAACCCGCCTTCCACCCGGGCACGGTAGACGCCGCCCTCCGGCAGCTCCACTTTGACTTCGCCGTTGCCCAACAGGGCCAGGAAGGGTTCATGGCGCGGGTAGACGCCCACCGATCCTTCCACCGTGGGGGCGGTCAAGAACGTGCCCTGGCCGGACCAGACCTGGCCCTCCCAGTCGGCGATCTCAACGGTCAACAGGCGCTCGCCGGCCATGGTCAGCTCAGTTCCTTCTGGATCCGAGCCCAGTTGCGCTCCAGGTCTTCCAGGCCGCCAATGTTGAAGAAGGCCTGTTCCGCCACATGGTCAAACTCGCCGTCGCAGATCCGCCGGAAGGCCTCGATCGTCTCGGCCAGTGGCACCGTGGAACCCTCGACACCGGTGAACTGGGTCGCCATGTAGGTGTTCTGGGACAAGAACTGCTGAATCCGCCGGGCCCGGTTGACCACGATCTTGTCTTCCTCAGACAGTTCGTCGACACCCAGAATCGCGATGATGTCTTGGAGTTCCTTGTTGCGCTGCAGGATCTGCTTGACCCGCACCGCGGTGTCGTAGTGGTCTTGGCCCACGTAACGCGGGTCCAGGATGCGTGAGGTCGAGGCCAACGGGTCGACCGCCGGGTACAGGCCGCGCGAGGCAATCGCGCGGCTCAGTTCGGTGGTGGCGTCCAGGTGGGCAAAGGTGGTGGCCGGCGCCGGGTCGGTGTAATCATCGGCCGGCACGTAGATGGCCTGCATTGAGGTGATGGAGTGGCCCTTGGTGGAGGTGATCCGCTCTTGCAGTTCGCCCATCTCATCCGCCAGGTTCGGCTGGTAGCCCACGGCCGAGGGCATCCGGCCCAGCAGGGTGGAGACCTCGGAGCCGGCCTGGGTGAAACGGAAGATGTTGTCGATGAACAACAGCACGTCCTGGTGTTGCACGTCGCGGAAGTACTCCGCCATGGTCAGGGCGGACAGGGCCACCCGCAGGCGCACGCCCGGCGGCTCGTCCATTTGGCCAAACACCAGGGCGGTCTGCTTGATGACGCCGGATTCGGTCATCTCCTGGATCAGGTCGTTG
>JAISTN010000008.1 GCA_031272565.1 Bifidobacteriaceae bacterium | reverse complement strand
CCGGTTGACACCGGCCCCGCCCCATCCGGCGGTGTGACGAAGATCACATCGCCCCGCCTGACTGGCCAACGCCCGCCCGGCCCTGAGACGATGGGGACATGGTGCCACCAACCCCCCGGCCCCCACGAGTTGAATCGGAACTGCTGACCGCAGTCCTGTCTCTGTCGCGGCGGCTTGACCTGGGCGAGGTCCTGCAACGCCTGGTGGAGGCCGCCCCGGAACTGACCGGCGCCGCCGCGGCCGCTCTCAACGTCCTGGACGGCCGGGGCGTAGACCAGCGCTTCTTCCTGCACGGCACCGACCCGGACTTGCTGGCCGGCCTGGAGCGCCTGCAGCACGCCGGCGGCCTGATGATGCGCATCCCGGCCCAAGAACCGCTGATTCTGGACCGCTACCCCCCGGAAATGGCCCCGCCAGCGCCCAGCAGCGGCGGCCGAGCGGCCCCAACCCCACCCGAGCCCGGCTCCTTCCTGGGCGCCTCCGTCCAAGTGCGGCACGTCGTCTTTGCCCACCTCTACCTGGTGGGCAAACCAGGCGGCTTCACCCAGGCCGACGGCGAAATCATGGCCGCGCTGGCCACCTCGGTGGGCGTCGCCATCGAGAACGCCCAGCTTTACCAGGCGTCCCAGCGGCGCGAACACTGGCTCTCCGCCGGGCAGGAAATCACCACCATGCTGCTGTCCGGGGCGGAGGAAGAAGAAGCCTTGGGGCTGATCGCAGAACGCGCCCGGGCGGTGGCGGAAGCCTGCACCGCCGTGCTGGTGTTGCCCTCCGTGGGCGAACAGTTGGTGATCGAAATCGCGGACGGCAAGGGCGCCGACCAGCTAATCGGGCTGCGCATGCCATCAGATGGCCGCTCCCACACCGTACTGACCGAGGGCATCGGCATGATTGTCGATTCGCTGGCCGCCGCCTACACCCTGCGCGTGGCCCAACTACGCGACTACGGCCCGGCCCTGTACGCGCCGCTGCGCACCCTGGGCCGGGGCGTGGGCGTGTTGGTGCTGCTGCGGGAAATCGGCGCGCCGTCGTTTGACCAGGCCGACCTGACCACGGCCGAATCGTTCGCCGCCCACGCCGCCCTGGCCCTAGTCCTGTCCGAGGCCCGCCACAACGCCGACCTCAACACCCTGGTCAAGGAACGGGAACGGATTGCCCGCGACCTGCACGACCTGGCCATCCAGCAGTTGTTTGCCACCGGCATCAGGCTTGAATCGGCCCGCAAACAGGCCGCCGCCGGCGCCCGGCCAGAAGGCCTGGAGGCGACCTTGTCCGAGGCCCTCGATTCAATCGATTCCACGGTCCGCGAAATTCGCACCATCGTCTCGCATCTGCGCAGCCCGTCCGCCTCCGTCATGCTGACCGACCGGCTGCGGCACGAAGCCTCACTGGCCCGCTGGTCGCTGGGCTTCGCACCCTCGCTGGTGATCTCGCTGGACGGCGAAACGGTCACGGGGGCCGATGACGAATCGTCACTGGCCGGCCGGATCGAGGACCTGATTGCGGACGACCTGGCGGACGATGTCGTGGCGGTGGCCCGCGAGGGCTTGTCAAACGCCGCCCGGCACGCCAAGGCCCAGTCGGTCACGGTCACGGTGGCGGTCGAATCACCCGGCACCCGGCCTTTGGGCCTGGGTGCGGTCATGGTGGCGGTGGAGGACGATGGCGTGGGCCTGGACCCGGAAACCGACCGCATCAGCGGCCTGAACAACCTGGCTGGGCGGGCCCGGGTGCACGGCGGCGACTTCGAGATCCGCCGGCCCGCCGGCGGGCAGGGCGTGCGGCTGGTCTGGATGGTGCCGCTCGAGGTGCCAATCGACTAGCTGCGCCCTGACTTGGGCGCGCGACTCGCCACCCGGAGGCCCTCTGCCTGGCCTACTGGGTGCGCCAGGAACTCGACTCCTTGGCCGCCACCCAGGCGGCCACCTGCGTGCGGCGCTGCAAGCCCATCTTGGCCAGCAGTGAAGTGATGTGGTTCTTGACGGTCTTTTCCGCCACGCCCAACCGTTCCGCGATCTCACGGTTGGACAGGCCCTCGCCAATCAGTTGCAGCACCTTGTGCTCCGATGGCGTCAAGTCGGCCGTCGGGTCGTCATGGTCCGCCCGGCGGCGGGTCAAGGTGCGCTCATCCAGCAGCGTGCGCCCGGAGGCGACCGCCCGGATAACCTCCGCGATCTCCGCGCCGCGCACGTTCTTGAGCAAGAACGCCGCCGCGCCCACCTCCAGCGCCGCCGCCAGCGCATCATCGTCGTCAAATGACGTCAGGACAACCGGCCGGATGGTGGGCAGCATCGCCTTGAGCTGAGACATCAGGTCGATGCCGGTGCCGTCCGGCAGGCGCAGGTCCACCAGAATGACGTGAGGGTTGACCAGGACGGCGCGGCGCAAGGCCTCCGCCACGGTGCCGGCTTCCGCCACCACCCGCATGCCGTCGGAGCGGTCCACCACCTCCGCGATCCCACGCCGGACCACTTCGTGGTCATCCACAATCATGACGTTGATGTCGCCGCTGATGCGCGGCTCATTGAGGCTCCCGGGCACGTCTCAAACAGTACCTTGTGAAGATTACGGAACAAAGACAAGGCCCGCCGCCAGCGTGCTCAAAGGTGCCCGATGGCGCCCGCCGGCCGAAGGGCCCTCACACCCCGGCGCCGGCCGAGGCAACGGCGGCCGCCGCGACCACCTCGCTGCCGGGGGCGGCATCGGCGGCCTGCGTGCCCCCGTCGGTGTCCGGGGCGGCATCGGCGGCCCCTGTGCCGGTGTCGGAGGCCTCCGTGGCCACCTCCCCCACCGGCGGTTCCCCGTCGCTGGGCGGCGGCCCCACCTCATAGTTGAGCAGCGCGTGGTAGGCCATCTCCGCCGCTTCCTGTTCGGCCGACTTCTTGGCCGTGCCCTCGCCAGTGCCCATCGCCTGGCCCGCCACCAGCACCTGGGCCGTGAAGACCCGGGCGTGGTCCGGGCCGGCGCCCTCCGCCCGGTACTCAATGCCGTTCAGGCCGCGCGAGGCGGCCAGTTCTTGCAGGGATGTCTTCCAGTCCAGGCCAGCCCCCAACTTGGCCGCCCGGGCAAGTGTGGGGCCAACCAGGCGCAACACGATGGCGCGGGTCGGTTCCATGCCATGGCTCAAGTAGATGGCGCCGATGATCGCCTCAAGCGTGTCGGACAGGATCGAATCCTTGTCCGCTCCGCCGGTGGCCGTCTCACCCCGGCCCAACAGAATGTAGGGGCCCAGGCCGATGCCGCGGGCCACCACCGCCAAAGCCCGCTGGGACACGGTGGCCGCCCGCATCTTGGCCAACTCGCCTTCCGGCAGGTCCGGATGGTCGCGGAACAGTTCTTCTGTCACCACCACACCCAGCACCGAATCGCCCAGGAACTCTAGGCGCTCGTTGGTGGGGATGCCACCCGCCTCGTGGGCAAACGAGCGGTGCGTCAACGCCAAGACGAGAAGTTCGGGGTCGATCTCAGCCCCAAGCCGCTCCAACAATGCCCGCGGCGGTGCGTTGCCGGGGATGGCGGGCTGCCCGGTCACGGGCTACTTGGCTTCGAATTCGCTGCGCTGGGCCTCGGCATAGAGCCTGCCCTTGTAGGTGCCACAAGACGGGCAGGCGGTATGCGGCCGAGTTGGCTCGCCACACCGCGGGCAGGTGGTCAGGGCAGTGGGGCTGGTCTTCCACTGCGAGCGGCGCGAGCGGGTATTGGCCCGCGAGGTCTTACGCTTCGGAACGGCCACGGTTACGTCTCTTTTCTTTCGTCATCCAACAGGTCTTGCAGCGCGGCCCAGCGGGAGTCGGTCACCTGGTGTGCGTGGCTGGGATCCTCCCGCAGCAGGTAGCCGCACTGAGGGCACAGCCCCAGGCAGTCTTCCTGGCAGAGCGGTTGGAACGGCAGCGCTAGCACCACCGCATCCCGCACGGCACTTTCCAGGTTGATCGCGTCGTCCACCACTTGTGGGTCGTCCGGCGCGTCCTCCCCCGATTCGCGCGCGGCCAAAGCCCGTTCGGGATACACATGCAACTCTTGGAACCCAACCTCCAACGGGAGGCTGACCGGTTCCAAGCATCGCACGCATTCCCCACGCGCCAAGCCCCGCGCCGTTCCGGTGGCCAGCACCCCTTCCAGGACCGATTCGAGCAGCAAATCCAACTCGACCCGGTCCCCGGCCGGGATGCCAATCACATCGGTGCCCAAATCGTTGGGCGCCTGGAACCTCACCACCAGCCGTTTGGCCGTACCTGGCTGGCGCTTCAACTCCCGGACCGAAATCAGCAGTTCGGGAATGCTAGCTGGACTGGCAGTTGGCATCGGTGATGAAGGTTCTAGGCTCGCAACAATCGGTGGGCCCCGCCGGACCGGCTGAACCAACCGAATAGCCTATCAGACCAGGCTGAGGCCGTGCGCGGGGCGCTGGGGCCGGGCATCAGACGGCGAACGCCGCCGCGAGGGCCTGCGCCACCGCTGGGGCCACGTAGCGCGACACGTCGCCCCCGTGGCGGGCCACGTCCTTGACAATCGAACTGGAAACCGACCCCCAACTGGCGCCGGCCGGCAGGAAGACCGTCTCAATGCCGGCCAACTGGTGGTTCACCGTGGCCATGGGCTGTTCGTGATCCAGGTCCGGCCCCCCACGCAGGCCCTTGACAATGGCGCTGGCTCCCACTTGGCGGCAGTAGTCCGCCAGCAGACCCGGCACCGCCTCCACTGTCACGTTGGGCTCATCTGCCAGGGCCGCCTGGGCCAAGGCGACGCGGGCCTTCAGGCCAAACAGCGGTGCCTTGGCGGGGTTGGCGGCCACGGCCACGATGACGCGCCCAAACAGGTCTCGAGTCCGCAACACGATGTCCTGGTGGCCGTAGGTGATGGGGTCAAAGGTGCCGGGGACCACGGCGAGCGAACTCTTCATTCAACTAGCCTGCCACACTTGCCCTGCCCCCTGCGACGCCCCGGCGCCGGCCCACCCAGCCCGGCCAACCCAGCCCCGGAACCGGCACCGTGTAGTTGACTCCGCCCCACCAGCCACTCCGGAGAGACTTCCGGTAGTTCTAGGCCGCTT
>JAISTN010000434.1 GCA_031272565.1 Bifidobacteriaceae bacterium | reverse complement strand
GTGTGGTGGCAAGGTGGCGACGCGATGGCAGGCTGGAGGCCTGCTGAGCGTCGCCAACGCCGCCAACGGGCCCAGATGGGGCTGCTCGGTAGCTGAGAATCGGTGGATCCGGGCTCAGCCCTGATCCACCGATTATCGGCGTGGTGAGCAGCGCCAGGTGGGTGTGGTGGCAAGGTGGCGACGCGATGGCAGGCTGGAGGCCTGCTGAGCGTCGCCAACGCCGCCAACGGGCCCAGATGGGGCTGCTCGGTAGCTGAGAATCGGTGGATCAGGGCTAAGTATTACGCCGGCGGGCTGTTGATCCACATGATCTCGACCGGTTGGTCGGTGTCATTGCGGACCGTGTGGGGCATGGAACTGCGGTAGCACAACATGTCGCCCGGGCCTAGGCGGTATTCGTTGTCCGCCACCGTGGCGGTCACAGTGCCTTCAAGAGCGATCAGGACTTCTTCGACATCGCCGTGGGCGTAGGGTTCACCGGCGTTGCCGCCGGCGGTGATGGTGCCCTTCAGCACTTTCAGGCTGGTCATGCCCGGAGGCGACACCCGGAACTTGGACACCGGCCCCACCAAGATGGGCCGGCCGCCGTTGCGCTGAACCAGACGTGGCAGGGCGACATCGGTGGTCTCCAGCACATCCGCCGCGTCCACCCCTAGGGCGTCCGCGATGCGCCGGAAGGTCTTCAGACTGGGCGAATTGCGCCCCAGTTCGATTTGGCTCAGGAAGCCTTCCGAGATCTGGGCCCGCTTGGCCACATCGCGCAGGGTCAGCCGCCGGCCCAAACGGACTTCGCGCAGCCTGGTGCCCACGTCAAGGGCGTCCGCCTCGGCGCTGGCGTTGGTCGGTTCGCTCATGCGAGTTACTACCTCTGGTTCGATCAGCGTGCCAGCAGTATCGCTGGCTGAACAGCGAGTGTACTCGATTGAGGTTTCACCAAAGCGTAGGCGCTCAGCGCCCACGCCAAGCTGCCGTTGCCGCTTGGTCCACTACCAGACCATGGGCTGAATCGGACACCACCACCACACCGTAATCTCGCTGGGCCGCCGCCACCGAAACCCAGCCCTCGCGGACATCGTGCAGCACGGCCGCCACCGGGCGGTCAAACGGATCACCGTAGCCGCCACCGCCGGCATCGACCCCGGCAATGCGCTGCCCCGCCGTCAGTTCGAACACCCCCACCGGCGGCAACGGCCGGCGCTCACCCGACTGGTCGACCAGTTCAACCGATGCCGGTACCCCAGGCGAGCCGCCCGCCGCCCCTTGGGCGGGGTGCAGGGCGCAGTCCGACATGACCGCCACGGTCACCGCACCCTGGGACGGACCGTACTGAATACGCAGCGGCGGTGCCCCCCGGAAGCGGCCCGGGCCGCCGCCGTCCTGAGCTACCTCCAACAGGTCAAAGACCACCGGGTACTTCTGCTCGTCAATTTCAATTGAGTCGCGGTAAACCAGCCCGCCGCAGCCGGCGTGGCCAACCGTCAGCCAGCCATCAGCCTGGGCGCTGGCGCCGCCGCCGTTTGACGTGATGATGATCTGGTTCACAAACGGTGCGCCACCGCGGGCCTGGTTGCGACCAGAAATCACGCCCACGCCCGGGCACATGGCGGAACCAGTTTCCGCCATACCGGCAATGCCCAAGTCCACCAGCGCCATCTGAGTGGCGCTGACCACCCGGTTGGCCAGGTTGGTGGTGGACATGGAGCAAGAAGCCGGGAAGCGGGGTATGCCCACCGCGCAGTTTTCCCGCAGCAACACCTGCACCCGCCGGAAGGCCCCGGAGTTGCGCGGGATATCCGGCGGCAGCACGTTGTACAGCCCGGTCAAGGCCCCGTTGGTGGCGGTCGCCTCCGACAGGTTGATGCCGGCCGGCAGGCAGTCCACGTTGTCGGTCAAGTCAATCACCGCCCGGCCCTGTGTCGCGTCCACCTCCACCCGGGCTTTGACCTCCACGCCCTCCGGCAAGGCCGGCAACGGATCGTGCCAGGCGCGGCCCACCGCGGTGCCGCTGGGCAGCGCCTTGAGGGCCTGCTCCATGCGCCGCTCCGAATAGTCGAACCACTGGCCAATGAAGGCCTGCAAGGTGTCGCGGCCGTAGCGGTTAGCCAGTTCGTGCAGTTTGCGTTCACCGATCCGGGCGGCCCCAATCATCGCCAGGTAGTCGCCGTACCACTGTTCCGGCACCCGGATGCGGGCCCGGCACATCCGGATGATGTCGTCGATATCCCGCTCGTTCCGCTGCACCTGCACGGCCGGGAACACCAGGGCGCCTTCCTCATAGACATCGCGGGCGTTGGGCATATAGGTGGACGGCGCGGCGTTCCCGATGTCGGCCTGGTGGGCCTTGGCCACGGCCGTGAACATGTGCTCACCATCGACAAAGACCGGCACCAGAATGGTCATGTCGGCGCTGTGGGTGTTGCCCAGGTAGGGGTCGTTGTGCAGGTAGGCGTCGCCCTCGCGCAGGTTGGGGTGCAGGTCGCTGAGGGTGCGCGTCTGAAAGTGCGAACTGAAGGCGTGGACCGGCAGACCGTCCGCCACCGCCAGGAGTTCGTTGCCGGCGGTGGCCAGCGAACAGGAAAAGTCCCTGGCCGTGGCAATAACGGCAGAGCGGGCGGTGCGCAGCATGGTGTTGGACATCTCGCGCACAATGGCGTCGAAGCGGTTGGCCAGCACCGCCAAGGTGGCGGAGCTAAGTTGCGGGCCGGCCGGGGTTGTAGTGGCCGTGGTGCCTAGGGTTGTGACGGCGGTCATTGGGCCTCTCCTGTCGACTGGTCCGCCTGGTCAACCGTGACCAGATAGTTGTTGAGGGCCGTCACCATGGCGGTTGAGCCCGGGTATAGCACCACGGTGGTGGTGGGTTCTTCGATCACGGCCGGGCCGTTGATCTGGTCGCCTGGGCGCAGGTAGCGCGAATCAAACACTCCGGCCTTGACCGGTCCACCATCGAAGTAGGCTTCCCGGAACGAAGTCGCAGTGGCGGCCCTGGTTTGGCTGACCGGAGCAGCTTCGAGCGGCGGCTTCGGCATCGCCAGGCTGAGCCTGGCCCGCCAAGACAAGACCTCGACATCGGCCGTCGCGTCCCAGACCGCGAAATGCCGCCGGTGGTGCCGGTGGAACTCCTCGATCAAATCCAGCAGCGAGGCCTCGTCTGTGACCGGGCCCCGCAGCGGCACGTTGATTTCCCAGACCTGCTGGTCATAGCGGGCATCGATGGAATAGGTGATGGTTTGGCCGGCGGTGCCGGGCACGTCCAGGCCGGCGGCAAAGCCGGCCAGTTCGGTGTCCAGGCTGGCAAAGACCTGGGCGCAACGGTCAAAGTCAAAGGACCTGGTGTGTTGGTAGTCGCTGCGGGACGCCTCGGTGACAATGTCGCTGAACTGAGCACCGGTCGCACTCAAGCCGCCGGCGGTGCGTGGAATCAAGACCGAATCGACGCCCAACTCCCGGACGATCTCCACCATGTTGAGGCCCGCCGCGCCGCCGCCGGCCACGATGGTGCAGTCGCGCGGGTCGGTCCCTTCCCGGACCGTGATTTCCTGAATCGCCTGGACCATCGATTCGTTGGCCACCCGGATGATATCCAGGGCCGTCGCCTGGATGGACTGGCCCAAGGTGGCGGCAACGCTGCCAATGGCCTGTTCGGCCGCCGCCGTGTCCAAGGTGAG
>JAISTN010000397.1 GCA_031272565.1 Bifidobacteriaceae bacterium | reverse complement strand
ATCCCAGCAAGTGTTTGGTGTAGGGGTGTTGCGGGTCGCCAAAGATCTGTTCGGCCGTGCCCTGCTCCACCAGTTCGCCGCGGAACATCACCGCCACCCGGTCCGCCATGTCCGCCACCACGCCCATGTTGTGGGTGATCAGAATGATGGCCGTCCCCAGGCGTTCGCGCAGGTCATGCAGCAGGTCCAGGATCTGGGCCTGGACCGTCACGTCCAGGGCGGTGGTGGGCTCGTCTGCAATGATCACCTCCGGGTCGCAACTGATCGCCATGGCGATCATGACCCGCTGCTTTTGGCCGCCAGAAAGCTGGTGCGGATAGGAGTGGACCCGGATCTCCGGGTCCGGGATGCCCACCAGGTCCAGCAGTTCGACCGCCTTGGCCATGGCCTCCTTGCGGGAGATGTTCTGGTGCGACAACAGCGCCTCGCAGATCTGCCAGCCGGCCGTCCGCACCGGGTCCAAGGCCGTGGATGGCTCCTGGAAAATCATCGCGATGCGATCCCCCCGCACCCGGCGGATCGCCTCGCCGCGCAAGCCAATCAGTTCGGTCTGGTCGATCCGGGCCTCGCCCTCAATCCGGGCAGTGCGCGGCAGCAGCCCAACCATGGCCCGCGAACTGACCGTCTTGCCGGAGCCAGATTCGCCCACAATGGCCAGGATTTCCCCCTTGCGGACCTCGAACGAGACCCGCTTGACGGCCCGCACCGGCGGCCCGTCGGTTTGGAAGGAGACCGACAAGTTGGTGGCTTCAAGCAACACTGGGGCGGTCATTGGGCACCTCCCTGTGGACCGTCAAGCCCGGGGTCGCCATCGTGCACCTGGACGGCCGCCGATGCCGCCGGGGCACCCACGGCCGCGGGGACGGCATCGGGCAACTCGGCCTGGCCGCCACCCAAGACGGTTTCCTCCAACTCCCGTTCGTCCGCCGTGGTGGCGCCGCCGCGCGTACGCAGCAGCGGGTTCAGCACGTCGTTCAAGGATTCGCCAATCAGGGTGACACCGGTCACCACCAGCACAATCGCCAGGCCGGGGTAGACCGAGGTCCACCAGATGCCGTTGGTCAGGTCTGAGGTGGTGGCGGTGGACAGGTCGCGGCCCCATTCGGCCGCCGATGTCGGCTCGATGCCGAACCCCAAGAAGCCCAGCGATGCCAACGTCAAGATCGCCTCCGAGGCGTTCAGCGTCAACAGCACCGGGATGGACTGGGAGACGTTGGGCAGGACGTGGCCAAACATGATGCGGCCGGGCCGCGCGCCGCCCACCTTGGCGGCCTCCACGTAGGGCAGTGACTTAGCGGACAAGGTGGCGTTGCGCACCACCCGGAAGTAGCGCGGCACAAACACCACCGTGATACTGAGCGACGCCGCCATCATGCCGCCAAAGCCGCTGGACGAACCACCGCTGATCACAATCGCCACCACAATGGCCAACAGCAGCGACGGGAAGGCGTAGACGGCGTCCATGATCAACACCAGGATGCGGTCCAGCCAGCCGCCCAGGTAGCCGGAGATGACGCCCAAGGCCACGCCGATCACAATCGAAGCGGCCACCGCCATCACCACCACCAGCAGGGCGGTGCGGGCGCCATAGACCACCCGGGAGAGCACGTCATAGCCCTCCACCGTGGTGCCAAGAATGTGGTCCGCCGAAGGCGGCTGCTGCTTGCCAAAGAACTCGCCCTGGTACTTGCGCTGGGCCAAGGCGTAGGGCGCCAACGAGTCGGCAAAAATGGCCACCAGCACAAACAGGAACATGATGCCGCTGCCAATCAGCAACATCAGGCGCTGCAGGCCGTGGGTGGTGCCCAACAGCTTGACACCGGGGATCATGCGCAGGGCGCGCTTCAGGGTTGGCATGTCAGTACCTCACCCTCGGATCGACCAGTGCGTTGATGACATCAATCAAGAACGAGATGACCGCCACCACCAACGCAATCGCGGTCACAATGCCCTGGACGGCCACAAAGTCACGCGCCAGCAAGTACTGGGACAGGGCGTAGCCCAAGCCGGGCCACTCGAACGTAGTCTCCGTCAAAATGGCGCCGCACAGCATCAGAGCGATCTCCATGCCCATCACGGTTACCACCGGGATCAAGGCATTGCGGAAGGCGTGCTTAGAGACCACCCGGCGTTCCGCCACACCGCGCGCCCGGGCCGCCACCACATAGTCGGTGCGCAAGGTCTCCAGCAGGTTGATGCGGATCAGGCGGATGAAAATGCCGGCCTCCATCAGGCCCAACGCCACGGCCGGCAAGATGGCATGTCTCAGCACGTCGCTGATGTAGGCCCACTGGCCTGACCGCAGGGCGTCGACAATCATGAAGTGAGAGTCGTAGCCCAAGTCGGCCAAAGCCAACTCGGTAGTTCGGGATACTCGCATCGAGGTGGGCAGCACGCCTAGGCCGTGCGCACCAAAGATCAGCTTCAGCACCAGGCCCAAGAAAAAGACGGGCGCGGCGTAAACCAGCACGGCGAAGAACCGGATGGTGACATCCGCCAGCCGGTCGTGGTAGCGGGCCGCCAAGCGGCCCAACGGGATGCCAACCAGGAAGGCGATGATGAGCGACCAGCAGACCAACTCGACGGTGGCCGCCCCGTTGGTTAGTACGACATCGAGAATCTTCCGGTTGTCCTTCGAGGCGATGCCAAAATCGCCGCGCACCACGTTGCCCAGATACTCGAAGTACTGGACCAGGATGGGCCGGTTGTAGCCGGCCGCCTCCCTGCGGCGCACAAGTTCATCGGGGGTGAGCTCCCCGCCCAGTTTGGCGCTGATCGGGTCGCCAATGACGCGCATCGGGCAGAACACCAAGGTCACCAGGATCAACGCCGTCGGTATGACCAGTGCCAACCTGACACCCAGGTAGCGCAGCAGGGCTGCCGAGTTGGATCGTTGTTTAGTTGCCATTCGGGTGGCCTAGAGCCTCACGTCTGGTGGTACGGGTTGGTGGGAGGCCACCGCCGGAGGGGCGGTGACCTCCCACCTTGGCTTCAGCGAAGCCAGAAAAACTGGCTAAAGCCTACTAGGTGAGGGCTAGGACCCTACTGGTTGTAGCGGTCGCAGACGGCCGTGTTGGCGCCCGGCAGACCCTCCGGCACGTACGAGCACAACGGCGCATACGTTCCGGCGTAGACCACCTCGGACAGTTCTTCACGGTCAATCGACATGGCGATCGCCTGGCGGATGGCCAGCTTCTGCTCCGGGGTGTCACCCGGCATCGTCTCCACGTTGAACACCATGTAGCGAATCTCACCACCGGGGCCGTAGACAACCTGGACCGCGTCGGAGCTTTCCAGCGAGGCGATGTCGGTAGCCGTCAGCGAACGCCACGCCACATCGTCTTCACCCGACTCGATGTTGAGCCGCATGTTGGAGGACTCCTTGTAGTAGGTCATGATGATGCCGCCGTTCTTCGGCTGGCCCTGCACGCCGTTGTAATCCGGGTTGGGACTGAACTCCGCCACCTCGTTGATCTTCCACGTCTTGATGGTGTAGGCGCCGGCGAAGGCGTTGGCAGCCACAATGTCGTCATCGGGCGTCAACTCGGTGGCGCTGAAAACGTCATCGTCCACGATCGGGCCAACCGGCGAAGCCAGAATCTGCTCCCAAGTCACGTCGTTGGGGGCGTTCAGGTGGAACTCCACCGTCAACGGGTCCGGCACAGTAACCGAATCAAGGCTGCCCAGCAGCGATGAGGGCCCCTCCGGGTCGGCAATCGTCAACTGGCGGTCGAACGAGAACTTGACGTCGTTGGCGTCCAGCGTGTTGCCGTTGGCCCACTTCAAGCCGTCCTTGATCTTGCAGGTGTAGGTGGCGCCATCCTCAGAGAACTCGCACGATTCGGCCAGTTCGGGAGCCGGCACCGGGTTGCCCGGCGCAAAGCTCAGCACCATCGGATAGACGTTGGTCTGCACCAGGTAGGAGCCGTTGTCATAGGAGCCGGCCGGATCCAGCGAAGTCACCGTATCGGTGGTGCCAACCTTGACCACCGCAGTGGGGTCGGAGTCCTTCTGGATCGAAGCGAAGCGGAACTGGAATGAGGCATCCAGCACCGGCGGCTCGTTGACATTATTGCCGATCACGGCCACCTGCTGGCCCTGCAGCAACGGCAGAGTCGGCAGATATTGGGCCACCTCGGTCTGGAGTTGATCGATCAGCGCAGTGCGGGCGGCCTCATCGGTGGTGATCCGCTGCTCGTCGATCAGGGCCTGGACCGTCGGTTCGTCGAACTTATTGCCCAGGAAGTTGTCCTTGCTGAAGAAGACCGACAGGTAGTTGTCGGCATCGGGGTAATCCGGGAACCAGCCGAGCTGGTAGATCGAGTAGTTGTCGATCCGCTCCTGGCTGTAGGTGACCCACTCGGTGGAGTTCAGCGTGACGTTGAACAGGCCGGTTTCTTCAAGCTGTTCCTTGATCGCGCCGTACTCTTCAGCCGAGGCATCGCCATAGTGGTCCGGGTTGTACTGGATGGTGAGAGCGACTGGAGTAGTCACGCCGGCATCGGCCAGCACCTGAGCAGCGCCGCTCAGGGTTGCTTCAGTAGGTTCGGTTGTTTCGGTGGACTGGTCGGTCGCCTGGGCGGTGTCGGTGGCCTGGGCAGTGTCGGTTGCCGCGGCCGTGTTGGTGGAGGAATCTTCGTGCTTCGAACCGCCGCAGGCGCTTAGCACCAGCCCGGCGGTGGCCGCCAAGGCGAGGGCGGCGGTGAGCCTCTTGGAAAATGCCATCTGTTTTCCCATCTGTGTGTTCATCTGGGTCCTACGAGATAGGACCTGACCCACCAGAAAACACGAAAACAGGCCTCCACGACAAATCGAGAGGCCCCAAACGGCACGACGAAACCGACAATTTACCTATGGCGTCCCCGCCGGGCCGCGTTTGGTTGACCTACCGGCAGCTCTCAGGGGTGCCCGATGCCGCCCGCCTCCGGGCCAGTGACGGCAGCGGCTTGGGCCCTGTTGAGGGTGAGGTTTGGGTCCGCTGCCGGCCACACCAGCGTCTTGGCCGGCCCGGCCCGGGGCCGATGGCGGCCGGGCGTGGCTGCCGTAGGCCGGCTGGCATGTGCGAAGCGGCAATGAACGATAGTCTTTGAAGTCATGAGCATCGCGCCAGTTGATCCCACCACCACCGAAGCTTGGCAGGCCTTGCGGGAGCACATCCAGCAGATGGCGGCGCAGCACATCGACTTGCGGACCTGGTTCGCCGGGCAGCCCACGCGGGCGGCCGACTTGACCTTCCAGGCAGCCGATCTACGGGTCGACCTGTCGAAAAACTTAATCCACCCGCGGACCTTGACGTTGCTACTCCAGTTGGCTGATCAAGTAGGCCTGAGGTCCCGCATCGAAGCGATGTTCACTGGCGAACACATCAACGTGACCGAAAACCGGGCCGTCCTGCATACCGCCCTCCGGCTGCCGCCCGGCAGCCCCACTTTGATGGTTGACGGGCAAGACGTAACAGCCGGCGTCCACCACGAACTGACCCGCTTCCTAACCTTCGCCGCGACCGTGCGAGACGGCGTCCACACCGGCGTCACCGGCAAGCCGTTCGAGACCGTGGTGAACATCGGCATCGGCGGCTCCGACCTAGGCCCAGCCATGGTCTACCAAGCCCTGACGCCCTACCGTGGGCGGATCAAAGCCCGGTTCGTGTCGAATGTTGACCCGAGCGACATCGGCGACACGCTGGCCGCCCTGGACCCGGAAACGACCCTGTTTATTGTCGCCTCCAAGACCTTCACCACCCTGGAAACCCTGACCAACGCCCGGCTGGCGCGGGCCTGGCTGCTTGAGATGCTGCACGCCCGCGGCGTGGTGACCTCGGCCGAGACGGCCACCCAGGCGGTGGCCAAGCACTTCGTGGCCGTGTCGACCGCCCGCGACAAGGTGGCCGAATTCGGCATCAACCCAGACAACGCCTTCGGCTTCTGGGACTGGGTAGGCGGCCGCTATTCGGTAGACAGCGCCATCGGCACCGTGCTGGCCGTCTCGCTGGGCCCACAGGTGTTCCGCGAGTTCCTGGCCGGCTTCAATGCCATGGACACCCACCTGCGGATGACGCCCTACGACCGCAACGTACCGGTGCTGTTGGGCCTGCTGAACATCTGGTACGTCAACTTCTGGGACGCCCGCACGCACGCCGTGCTGCCCTACGCCCAGCACCTGGCCCGCTTCCCCGCCTACTTGCAGCAACTGACCATGGAATCGAATGGCAAGTCGGTGCGCTGGAACGGCGAACCGGTCACCACCACTACCGGCGAAGTCTTCTGGGGCGAACCGGGCACCAACGGCCAGCACGCCTTCTTCCAGTTGCTGCACCAGGGCACCCAGTTGGTGCCCACCGACTTCATCGCCTTCGCCAACCCGCCGGTGCCGTTGCAGGACGGCGACCAGGACGTCCATGAACTGCTGCTGGCGAACTGCATCGCCCAGACTTCCGCCCTGGCCTTTGGCAAGACCCCGGAGGAAGTCCGGGCGGAAGGCACCCCGGAGGCGATAGTGCCGGCCCGGGTCTTCACCGGCAACCGGCCCTCCACCACCATCATGGCGCCGGCCCTGACCCCTTCGGTCCTGGGCCAACTGATCGCCCTGTATGAACACATCACGCTGGTGCAGGGCACCATCTGGGGCATCGACTCGTTCGACCAGTGGGGGGTGGAACTGGGCAAGGCCCTGGCCGCCAAGGTGACGCCGGCACTGAAGGGCGAAGAGTCAGCCTTAACCGAGCTTGACCCATCCAGCCAGGCCCTGGTTCAGTACTACCGTTCAGTCCGCGTCCATCCATAGGGGTAGCACCTCAGTGTCAGTCAAATTCGCCTACGTCATCGCTGGTTCCGAAGCCACCGGGGGCGCAGGTCTTCAAGTCGACCTCAAAACCTTCCAACAACTTGGTGTCTACGGCATTGGCACCATCACGTGCATCGTGTCGTTCGATCCCAACGCCAACTGGGGCCACCGCTTTGTGCCGGTTGAGCCGCAGGTGATCGCGGACCAGTTCGAGGCCGCCAACGCCTCACAAGACTTGGACACCGTCAAGATCGGCATGCTGGGCACACCCGCCACCATCGAGGTGGTAGCCAAAGCCCTAGCCTCGAAGCCGTGGCGGCACGTGGTGCTAGACCCGGTCTTGATCTGCAAGGGCCAAGAGCCCGGCGCCGCGCTGGACACCGACACCGCCCTGAAAGAAAAGGTGCTGCCGCTGGCCACCGTGGTGACCCCCAACAACTTCGAAACCAAGGCCTTGAGCGGCTTGGCTTCTTTGGCAACCGTGGACGACCTGGTTGAAGCCGGCCGGCGCATCCTGGCCTTGGGCCCCCAGGCCGTGGTGGTCAAAGGTGGCATTGACTTCCCTGGGCCCGATGCCGTCGACGTCCTGGTGCAGGCCGCCCCGGGTGGCGGCGAGCCCACCGTAGAGGTCTACTCCAAGGCGAAGATCGGCCAGGAGCGGGTCAGCGGCGCCGGTTGCACCTTCGCGGCCGCCATCACGGCCGAACTGGCCAAGGGCACGGCCCTGCCCGATGCCGTCCGCGTAGCCAAGGCCCTAGTGACCCGCGGCATCGAACACCGGGTGGCCGGGCATACGCCCTTCTCCACTGTCTGGCAAGGGGCATAGCCCCTGCCAGACAGTGGCCCCCACCATGCTTACCCGCCACGTCTCCTACGTCACGCCCCGTGGGCGCTCCTCGTCGACATGGAACTGGCAGGACGCCTAAGACTCTTCAGGTGGGGCGAGCTGGCCTTGGCGCCAGGTGTTGATCACAGCCCGGGCAATCGAGGCACCGGGGGGCAGCGTCAAGGTCTTGTCGGCCAGTGAGGCCTTCAGGTCCTCGCGGGAGTACCAGTGGCCGCATTCGATCTCGATACCGTCCACGTTGATGTCGGTGGACAGCGCCCGGGCCACGAAGGCACACATCAGCGAACGCGGGAAGGGCCAGGGCTGCGAGCCTACGTAGCGGACCGGGCCTACCTCCAGGCCGGTTTCTTCCAGCACCTCGCGCCGGACGCAAGCCTCCAACGATTCGCCGGCCTCGACAAAGCCCGCCACCAGCGAGTGGCGCTGACCCTCCCAGGCCACCGCGTGGACCAACAACAACCTGTCCGCCGGGTCCAGCACGGCCATGATGACGGCCGGGTCGGTGCGGGGGAACAGATCGCGGTCCTCCTTGGGGCAGTGCCGCGCCCAGCCGGCCTGGGTCACCTGGGTGGCCGTGCCACAAGACGGGCAATAGGTGGATGCCCGGTGCCACTCTTCCAACGCCGCCAACTCGGTGAACAGCCCGGCGTCCAGGTCATCTAGTTCACCACCCACGGCCCTGAGGCTGTACCAGTCGAACACATCCATCTGCGGATGGCCGTCTTCGCCGCAGGTCCCGGGGCCGTCATCGATGATCAGGCCAACGTAGTCCTGCCCCTCATGACTGCCCAGATAGACCGGCAGTCCGGTGACCCCGAACTTCTTCAGGTCGTTGCAGGTGCCATAGATCAAGTTCCGCGGGGCCGTGATGGGCGTCAAGCCGTGATAGATCACCAGGATGCAGGTCCTGTAATCGGCTAGCAGCGTGTCCAACAGCTTGGGATCGTGGCGGCGGCGCTCGTCACGCTGGGCGGCGGCGCGGGCCAGGGGCAGGTGAAGCTTCATGCTCCAACACCTTAGGGGTTGGGTCTGAAACTCAAGGTGCCCTGGCCCCAGCCCACCGCCGGCACCGAGGTTGCCACCCGGGCCCCGCCGGCCCCGGGCTGGCCACCCGGGTCCAGGTCCCAGGTGGCCACTTGAAAACCCCGGCGCCGCCCTCGTCACTTGGGGACGGGTCCCAGGTGACGACTTCCTGGGCCCCGCCGACTCGGGGTTGGCCACCC
>JAISTN010000396.1 GCA_031272565.1 Bifidobacteriaceae bacterium | reverse complement strand
CTGACCTGCTGGGACGCTCCTGGCCTTTGATTGGGCTTACTGGCCTGGGCTTGTCCGCGCCACAAAACCGGCCGTTGTCTGCCACTTTCAGTCCCCAACCCTTGAACCCACCGGCTGGCTGGGGAGGGCTGGGTGGATGGGCTTGGGGTTGGACCGGCAAGTTGACAAGGTAGTTAGTCCGTGACGGGCTGGCCTGGGACGGCTGGGTTGATGGGCCTGGTGGGGTAACTGCGAGTTTTCGAGGACTTGTGTACGGGTTGAGCCGTTCTGGGGCGTGGCGGTGGGCCTTGCCGCCGCCGCCCCTAAGGAGGGCGAATGCGTTTGCGCAGGTCAGCGCCTTGCCGCCGACGTCGGCCAGTTGGTTGGGCGGCCAGTCCCGGGCCGGCATCGGGCGCTACCCGTACACAAGTCCTCGAAAACTCGCAGTTGCCTGGCCCGTCCCGGCCACCCGGTACCACCGGGGATCTCCAGCGCGATCCCGGTCAATTCTGGTCAGGGTCTTGACCTGGATCGACGTGAAGGTCCGGCGGGCCTGTCATGCCATCGTCCTGCGGAGAGACTTCCGGTAGTCCACGGGGCGCCACCGACCCATGCGGAGAGACTTCTGGTAGTCCAGGAGCCGTTATCTGCCGTGCGGAGAGAGTTGCTGCAGTTATTGGCCCGAAAAACTACCCGAAGTCTCTCCGGATCGGCTGGAAGGGGCCCAGAACTACCGTAAGTCTCTCCGGAATGCCCGATGCCGCCCTGCGGACTACCGTAAGTCTCTCCGCAAGTGCCGGTGCCGCCCACCATCCCAGGCCAGTCGTCGCAGACCTAATGATCCGTGAACCCGCCGTCAACCACCCAAGCCAATCAACCCTCCCATCCCAGGCCGTCCCAACGCCCCCGCAACCCCCACCCGCCCGCATCACCCCGGAAGCTTGGCCACCCAGGACCCTGCACGGCCTCAACCCCCGCCCGCCCGGCATCACCCCGGGTCTTGGCCTTCCGGATGCGCCCACTCACCTGCGCCCACTACGATGGACGTGGCCAGTTCCCACTTACCCTCTAGGAGCCAACAATGGGTTACTTCGACAAGCCGGGTGAAACACCCGCTTGGGGCGCCGCCCCCCAACCATTGACGCATGATCGCATCAAGCAGGCCCTGGAGGCCGAAGGCTGGGTGTACCAGGTTGACTCGGAGGGCGATATTGGCGGCATCTGGGACAACAACCTGTTCTACTTCTTCCAGTACGGCGAACAGAAGGAGATCCTGCAGGTCCGGGGTCGTTGGCACCAGGCTCTGTCGGTCGAATTGCGGCCCCAGGTGCGTGAGGCCATCGACGAGTGGCACCTGAACAAGATTTGGCCCAAGGCCTACACCAGGGTCGATGACGAAGGCCGCCTGTGGGTGGTTACCGAGCATTCCGTGGACTGGGAAAACGGCGTCACCGATGACCAGTTGAGGCTCACACTGCGCTGCGCCATCACCACTTCGCTGTCGCTCTACCGGCAGCTCTCTGACCAGTTCATCGGCCAAGCGGGCGGGGCCGCCTAGTTTCTGTCACCGCGGGACGCTGCTGAGCGATGGTTTCGACTCCGGTCAAAGTGGGTGCCCTGGTGGGCGGCGCCTGCCTGGTGGCGTTGGGCTTGGGCCTGCTGGTGGCCTCCCCATTGAAGACGCCCGATGCCGCCCCCCAGGTTTCGCTGTCGGTTTCGCCCACGGCTTCGGCTTCCGAAACTGCGGGTCCGCCCACCACGGCCGGCGTCACCATAGGCCAAGGCAAGGGGCCACATGATCCGCCAGCTTCCAGCCAGGTGGCCACCACCAGCCCGTCGCCCTCGGCCAGCCCGGACGCCACGGTGTCGCCAGCGCCATCGGGCAGCCAGTCCGCCGCCGCAAACGGCGCCAGCCTGGCCGGCCGAGTCGTGGCCCTCGATCCGGGTCACCAGTCCGGACCAGGCTCCAATGAGCAAGTGGCGGACGGCCGCGGCGGCACCAAGGCCTGCAACAACAGCGGCACCTCGACCAACGCCGGCTACCCCGAATACGAGTTCACCTGGGACGTGGTACAGCGGATCCGGGCCTTGTTGGAGGCCCAGGGCGCCACGGTCCATGTCACCAAGAGCACCATCGACGAATTGGTCTGTGTCGACCAGCGGGGCACCTTTGGGCAGGATTCCGGCTCCGAGATCATGGTTTCGATCCACGGCGACGGCAACAGCGACCCCAACTTCAAGGGTTTCTTCGGGATAGTGTCATCGCCGCCGGTCAACGACGCCCAAGGGGAGCCGTCGCTGGAACTGGCCCGGGCGGTGCTGGACCAGTTGGCCGCCGCCGGCTTCACCCAGAACCCTGCCATGCCAAACGGCATCCAGCCACGCTACGACATTGCCGGCGTGGCCCTCAGCGAAGTGCCGGTGGTGATGTTCGAGTTGGGCGAAATGCGCAACGCGGAAGAGGCCGCCCTGATGAGTTCCGAAGAAGGCCGGGAGCGCTACGCCCAGGCAGTGGCCGCCGGCATCACCGACTACCTGCTGGCACACCCCAAGTAAAGCTTGCCACTGCCGGAGCCGCCGCTGGGTGCGGCAGCCCACGGCTGCCGCACCCCACCGCCCCCCGCTACAGCTTGGTGACCGGCGCGAAGCGCAGCAGGATGCGCTTGACGCCCTCTTCGCGGAACTTGATCCTGGCGACCGCGTTCTGGCCTGAGCCCTCAGTGTCCACCACCGTGCCCAGGCCGTAGGTGTCATGCGTCACCAGGTCGCCCACTTCGAGGTGCGGAATGTCCTTGTCGGGGCGTGGCGTGACCGAACC
>JAISTN010000390.1 GCA_031272565.1 Bifidobacteriaceae bacterium | reverse complement strand
CTCACGACGCCGATAATCGGTGGATCAGGGCTTAGGCTCTTGCGCGGGCCAGCGCCCGCCGGGCGCGTTGCCAGTATCTTCGCAGCAGGCCACCCGAACGCGAATCGAAGGCCACCGCGATCAGGATGATCGAGCCTTGGGCGATCGACTGGTAGAACGGGTCCACATTCAGAATGTTGAAGCCGTTGCCCAGCAGTGCAATCAACAGCACGCCCAACACGGCCCGCCAAATCGAACCCTCGCCTCCGCTGATGGAGATCCCACCCACCACCACGGCGGCGATGACTGTTAATTCAATGCCGGAGCCTGACCCGGCCTGGCCGTTGTTGACCCGCGAGGTCGCGATCAGGCCAGCCAGCCCGGCGCACAGGCCGGACACGGCAAAGGTAGTCACACCGACGCGCTCGATCCGCACGCCCGAAAGCCTGGCGGCCTCTTGGTTGCCGCCGGCGGCGTAGACGTGGCGGCCAAAGGTGCCCTTGGCCAGGATCAGCCCGGTGATCAGCGCGACGGCCGCAAAGACGTAGACCGGCAGCGGCACGGTCCACAGGCGGTGGTTGCCCAGCAGGTTGAAACCGGGCGCTTCAACCGTGATCAGGTAGCCGCCGGTCAACACTTCGGTCAGGCCGCCAAAGGCCAGCGAGGTTGCCAGTGTGGCGATGAAGCTGTTGATGCCCAGGAAAAAGACCGCCAGGCCGTTGACCAGGCCCAACACCAGTCCGCCGCCCACCCCGGCCAATGACCCGATCAGGGCGTTGTTGGTGGCGTTGGACACGATGGCGGCCAGGACACCGGCAAAGGAGTAGATGGCGCCCACCGACAGATCGAAGCCACCGGCAATGATGACCAGGGCAGCGGCGCAGGCGATGATGCCTGTTGGGGCCACCTGGTTGAGCACGTTGAAGATGTTGCGCGTGGTCAGAAAGGCGCTGGACATCAGGCTGAGGGCAACCACCAGGCCAATGAAGACCAGGACAATCCAGTAGCGCCCGGCCAGGTGGCTCAGCGAGCGCCGTCGGAGCGGCGGCGGCGGCTCACTGCCCGGAGCGCCGGGGTCGTCTTGGCCCGCGCCATCACGGGCGACACCAGGCCCAGCCGCCGCCAAACCGGCCTCGGACCCGGCCGCCGTGTCCGCCCCCAGGCTTGGCAGGTTGGCCTGGCGGGCGGCATCGGCCATCGCCGTCACACCAACACCTCCTCCAGGCTGGGGCCTAACTCAAGCTGAGAAGGGGCCGCTGCCTCCGAGCCGAAGGCCGCGTGCATGATCGTGTCTTGGTCGACCTCGCTGATCGGGGCGTCCAACACCAGCCAGCCCCGGCGCATCACCAGAACCCGGTCGGCAATGCCCAGAATCTCTTCGACCTCGGATGAGACCACCACCAAAGTCAGGCCAGCCTCCGCCAAGCGGAACAGCGACTCGTAAATCGAGTACTTGGCACCCACGTCGACCCCGCGGGTTGGTTCGTCGATCAGCAACACCTTGGGGGAGGCCGCCAAGCCCTTGGCCAGCAGGACCTTTTGCTGGTTGCCACCGGATAGCAAGCCAACCTCCATTGAGGGATCGGCCGGTTTGATGCCCAGCTCTTGGGTGAACCGGCCCACCAACTGGCTCACCCGGCGTGTGGCCACCAGGCCGCCGCGTGACACTCCGCGCAGGGCGCCGATGGTCATGTTCTCGCCCACCGACCGGCGCAGGAACAGGCCTTGGTCCTTGCGTGATTCGGGAATCATGGCCAGGCCCATGGCGATGGAGCGGGCTGGGCTCATGGTGCGGGGTGGCCGGCCCAGCAGGCTGACCGTGCCGGCATCGGCCGGGTCGGCCCCGTAGATGGCGCGCAGTAATTCGGACCGACCGGACCCGACCAGGCCGGCCAGGCCGATGATTTCGCCTGCCCGGGCAGCGAAGGACACGGCGTGCAGCACGCCGCTGCGGCTCAGCCCGTCAACGCGCAGCGTCTCCTGCCCCAACCGCCCGTTGATTGGTGGGCGGGACGGGAAAGCGCTGTCTTGGGAACGTCCCAGCATGGCCGTGACCAGGCTGGCCGGGGTTTCGTCTTGGGCCGGCGTAGTTTTGATCAACTGCCCGTTGCGCAGCACCGTGATCTCATCCGCGATGGCCAGCACCTCCTCCAGGAAGTGCGACACGTAGATGACGGTCACGCCGCTGTCCCTGAGTTGCCGGATGACATCCAGCAGGTTGGCGGTCTCGTTGGGGGTCAAGGCGGCGGTTGGCTCGTCAAACACGATCAGGCGGGAGTGACGGGCAATGGCGCGCAGCATCTCAACCTTTTGCTGGTCAGCCAGGCAGAGCGTCTCCACGATGGCGTCCGGGCTGACCCCAAAGCCGGTCTGGCGTTCCAGTTCGGCGTATTCGGCCCGCATGGCGGCCTTATTGGCCAGCCCCCGGCGGGTCAGTTCGCGGCCCAGGAAGACGTTCTCCAACACCGACCGTTTGGGTACCAAGGCGATTTCCTGCTGGATGGTGGAAATGCCGTGGTCAATGGCATCGCGCGGTGAATGGAACCGGACCACCTGGCCGTCCACCTTCATGGTGCCGCTGTTGGGGGCGTGGGTGCCGCTGATGATCTTGCCCAAGGTTGACTTGCCGGCGCCGTTTTCACCCACAAAGGCGTGGATGGTGCCCTGGCGGACGGTCAGCGTGATGTCGCTCAGCGCCTGCACGCCGCCAAACCGCTTGCTGATGGAGGTCAGTTCGATCATCGCCGTGCCTCTTAGCCTTCGGCGCTCCACTGGGGTTCGAAGCCTTCGTAGTTGGCCTTGGTGATGGCGGCGGCGGTGCCCATGGTGGCGACCACGTCCACCACGGTGGTGGTGACACCCTTGCCATCCAGGTAGTCGATCATCATCATGGTGGCCAGATAGCCCTCATCTTGGGGCAGCATGACGGCCGAGCCGTACCATTCGCCGGCCGCGATCCGCTCGATGCCCTCGTTGGTGGTGCCGTCACCCACAAAGCTGATGCCGGTCAGGCCGGCGTCATCGACCGCCTGTTGGGCCCCGACCGCCATCTGGTCGCCGGTGGCGGCGATGACGTCAATGTCTGGGTGCGCTTGGAGGATGTTCTCCGTTGCGGTGCGGGCCTGGCCGGTCAGCCAGCCGCCTTCCTGCTGTGAGACCACTTCGATGGCCTGGCTAGAGGTGGCGATGGCCTCGTTGAAGCCCTCCATTTTCCACTGCTCAAACACGATGTCGTTGGAGCCAGACAGGTAGGCCACCTGGCACGGATCGGCTTCCGGATGCTGTTCCTGGCAGGCGCCCACCACCAGCAGGCCGATTTGGTAGCCGTTTTCCTTATTGGGGTGCAGGACGGTTCCGATCACGCCTTCAACTTGGGGTTCGGGGTCGGCGCTGGCCCCAATGGGCGCGTAGGCTGCCACCGTGTAGATGCCCTCGGCCGCCGCCTCTTCCACGCCGGGCACGATGGCGGCGCCGCCGGCCGCGAAGACCACGAAGCCTTCGTAGTCACCCGTCGCCACGGCGTCCTGGATCTGCTTGAGCTGGACCGAGCTGTCTTCCTTGCCGTCAAAGTAGTCGGCCACGGAGCCGGTTTCGGCGATGGCCTGCTTGACGCCTTTCAGTTCGCTCTGGCCGTAGGCGTTGGCGGTGCCCAGCGCAAAGATGGCCAGTTTGTGGCCGCCCCCGGTGCCGGTGCTCGCGGCCTCGGTGGGGCCGGCCACAGTGGCCTCTCCGCTGGTGGTCGACGTGCCACCCGAATCGTCACCCGAACCACAGGCCGCCAGCAGGCCGGCCGAGGCCACCACGGCTACTGTCATGAACACCTTGCGCTTGAGCGTCATCATTTCCCCCTCGGCTGGGCCCAGACCCTGCGGTGCAAGCACTCTGAGCAACTAGTACAGATAGTTTTACAACTGCTTTGATTCTGTCGTGTGATGCTTGAGGGAATTCTTGGTCACGCCTTCGTTGCGCGGACGTTTCATGACCGCTTGAGCAGGGGCGCCTGGCCACCGCGGCGGCACATCCGCAGCGCCAGGTCGGCTGCCAACACCGCCACGTGGCGATCCTGCAAGCTCAGATCATCGCGGTACCACCGGGGCACATCCCGGGCCAGGGACAGAATCATGGCAGCCGTTTCATGGACGTTGACGCAATCGAAGGCGCCGGCCCGCAGACCCGCGCGCAGAATCTCCTTCAGGTGGTTGTCCTGGGCCGCCAGCAGCCTGGCCAGCGCGGCGGCTTGCTGGGACTCCAAGGAGGGCAGCGCTTGGGCGGGCGCAAAGCGCATCGGCCCATGGCGCCGGCTCCACTCCAGGCCTGACTCCACCAACGCCCGGACAAAGCCGCGCAGCCGGTCCTTGGCGTCGCCGCGAGCGGCATCGGCCGCCAGCAGTTGGGTGGTTTGTTGTTCCAGCCAGGCCCGAATTGCCAGGTAAACCAGGTTGCGGCGGGACTGGAAGTGGTAGTAGACGGTGGCGGGTGGCACGCCCAGTTTGGCCGCCACCACCGGCAGGTCGACGCCGCCCGGCCCCTGGCTGGCAAACAGGGCGAAGGCAACCTCCAGGGCCTGGGCCCTAAGGCCGCTCCTGGTGGCAGGCGCTTGGCCGGGTCCGCCGCGGCGACTTGGCACCGGCCGGCCGCCGGTGTCATCGGCGGGGCGGGCAACAACCAACTGGTCAGCCGCCGGATGGTCAGCCATTTCCGGCCGGCCAGCCAACAGGCCGCCCACCTCGCTGCCCAACGCCGCTGCCACCTTGCCGATGGCGTCCAGGCCCGGGTTGGATGTCCCGGTCTCGATGCCCCACAGGGTTGACTTGGACAGCCCGGCGGCGGTTGCCAGGGCGCTCAGGCTGAGTCCGGCCGCCTCCCGGCGACCGCGCACGGCCAGTGCCAAAGCGGTCCTGGCCTCCGGTGGCTGGGCCTTGCCCGGCCGGGGGGCAGGTGCCTGAAGGCCGGCT
>JAISTN010000389.1 GCA_031272565.1 Bifidobacteriaceae bacterium | reverse complement strand
GGCCTGGCGGGGTGGACGCACCGGCCGGCACGCCGGGCACCACGCGACTTGTTAACGTGGGCGGGACGCGCTAGCATCGGATGAGTTTTTCTCAACAACAGTGTTGCGCAAACCGCCGGGGTGGCGGGGCACCGGGTGCCCGGGCTGCCGGCCGGAGCCCCAGCGCGCGGCACATCTGAACTGGAGGCTGGTGTGGACGGGCAAGTGGCTGTTCCACCGGATCCCAATACCCGGGCGCAGATCCTTCACCTGGTAATCCACGACGGCCCCATCAGCGCGGTGGGGATCGCCGCCAAACTGGACCTGGCGCAGGCCGGCATCCGCCGCCACCTGGGTGAACTGGAAGCGGCCGGCCTGGTGGAGCGCCACCCCGTGACCGTACCGGAACGAGGCCGCGGGCGGCCGGCGCACTACTACGTAGCCTCCGCCCGGGCGCACCGGCAACTCGAATCCGAGGCCCACGCCATGGCAATCCAGGCGCTGGAATACCTCAAGGCGGTGGCCGGGGGCGAAGCCGTTGAAGGCTTCGCCGAACAGCGGTCCGGCAGCCTGGAGGAGCGTTACCGGACGGTGGTCGAGGCGGTAGGGGGCGACATCGGCGACCGAATGAGGGCGCTGGCGGGGGCCCTCAACGAGGACGGCTACGAAGCCACCGTCCGCCCGGGCCCAGGCGGGCTGACCCTGCAACTGTGCCAGGGGCACTGCCCGGTGCAGCAGGTGGCGGCCGTGTTCCCCGAACTGTGCGAAGCCGAAACCCAAGCCATCGCCCGCCTGCTGGGCGTCCACGTGCAGCGCCTGGCCACCTTGGCGGGGGGCGAGCACGTCTGCACCACCACCGTGCCGTTGGGCCTGAGGGACCCCAAGCGGTTCCCGGCCGCGCGGCCGGCCAAACAGAAGAAGGAAGGAGCCGCATGAGCGTGCCGGCTACCAGCCAGCTACCCCAGGACCCTGCCGAACCAGCACCCGGCCTGACCCAGGAAGAGGCCATCGCGTCGATTGGTCACTACGCCTACGGTTGGCATGATTCCGATGCCGCCGGGCAGCAAGCCAAGCGCGGCCTGACCCAGCAGGTGGTGGAGGAGATCAGCGCCATCAAGGGCGAACCGGACTGGATGCTGCAAACGCGGCTCAAGGCCCTCAGCCTGTTTGACCGCAAGCCGATGCCGCACTGGGGCGCCAACCTGGGCGACATCGACTTCGAGTCGATCAAGTACTACGTGCGGCCGGTCGACCGGCCGGTCACCAGTTGGGACGCGCTGCCGGACGACATCAAGCGGACCTACGACCGGCTGGGCATCCCCGAGGCGGAGAAACAGCGCCTGGTGGCGGGCGTGGCGGCCCAGTACGAATCTGAGGTGGTGTACCACCAGATCCGGGAAGACCTGGAGGCGCAAGGCGTGGTCTTCTTGGACACCGACACGGCCTTGAAAGAGCACCCGGAGATCTTCCGGAAGCACTTTGGCACCATTGTGCCGGCCGGGGACAACAAGTTCGCAGCCCTGAACACGGCCGTCTGGTCCGGCGGCTCGTTTGTTTACGTGCCGCCGGGCGTGCACGTGCAGATTCCGCTCCAGGCCTACTTCCGCATCAACACGGAGAACATGGGTCAGTTCGAGCGGACGCTGATCATCGCCGATGAAGGCTCGTACGTGCACTACGTGGAGGGCTGCACGGCGCCCATCTACCAGACCGATTCGCTGCACAGCGCGGTGGTGGAGATCATTGTGGGCAAGCAGGCCCGCGTCCGCTACACCACGATCCAGAACTGGTCTACCAACGTCTACAACCTGGTGACCAAGCGCTCGCTGGTGCAGGAAGGCGGCGTCATGGAATGGGTCGACGGGAACATCGGCTCTAAGGTGTCGATGAAGTACCCGGCCTGCGTCCTGGTGGGCGAGCATGCTCGCGGCGAAACCCTGTCGATTGCCTTCGCGGGCGAGGGCCAGCACCAGGACACCGGCGCCAAGATGGTCCACGCCGCGCCGGACACGTCCAGTTCGATCGTCTCAAAGTCGATCTCACGCGGCGGCGGGCGGACCTCCTACCGGGGTCTGGTGCAGATCGCTAAGGGGGCGGAACGCTCGCGCTCCAACGTGCTCTGCGACGCACTGCTGGTGGACGACATCTCCCGCTCCGACACCTACCCATATGTTGACGTACGGGAAGATGACGTCCACATGGGCCACGAGGCGACCGTGTCGAAGGTTTCAGAAGACCAGTTGTTCTACCTCATGTCGCGCGGCCTGAAAGAAACCGAGGCCATGGCCATGATTGTGCGCGGCTTCGTGGAACCGATCGCCCGTGAACTGCCCATGGAATACGCCCTGGAACTGAACCGGCTGATCGAGCTGCAAATGGAAGGGTCGGTAGGCTGAGATGACAACCTTTCATCAGCACGGCGACGGCCCGGCGGCCTCGCGCGCCTTGCGCTTGGCCTCGTTCGACCCGGCCGCCTTTGACCGGCCGTCCGGCCGGGAAGAAGAGTGGCGTTTCACCCCGGTGACGCAGCTCGGCAGCCTGTTCGAGCCGTCTGATTTGGTGCCCGATGCCGCTGTCACAGTTGAGCAGGCCGGCGGCGCCACATGCGCGCTGGTACCGAAGGATCACCCTTCCGTTGGGACGACGCCAGCCCCGGGGGACAGGGTGGCGGCGGCGGCTTGGCAGGCGGCCGAGCAGGCCTTCTTGGTGACGTTCGATGGCGCGGGTCAGGCTGGGCCGGCTGGGGAGGTCGGTGAAGCCGACCGGACCGGCGTCACCTGGCTGACCGCCCGGGGTGGGGCGGCCGGTCAGGAGGCGGCGCCATCGGCCGGCTTGATTGTCATCGAAGCCAAGCCAGGGGCGCGCGGCACGGTGGTGATAGACCACGTGGGCCAGGCCTACCGAGCCGGCACCATGGAGATTGTCCTGGGTGAGGGGGCGGACCTGACGGTGGTGACACTGCACCAGTGGGCGCCCGATGCCGTCCACGTCACCTCGCACCGGGCCCGCCTGGCCAAGGATGCGCACCTCAAGCACGTCACCATCAGCACGGGCGGCGCGTTGGTGCGCGTCACGCCGCACGTGGCGTTGGAGGGGCCCGGCGCCAACCTGGAGTTGCTGGGCCTCAACCTGACGGACACGGGCCAGCACCATGAGGCCCAGTTGTTCGTGGACCACGCCGCCCCCAACTGCACCTCGCGCGCCACCTACAAGGGCGCACTGCTGGGGGAAGGGGCGCACTCGGTCTGGATTGGCGACGTGCTGATCCGCGGCGCGGCGCACGGCACCGACACCTATGAGTTGAACCGCAACCTGGTGCTGGCCAAGGGCGCGCATGCCGATTCGGTGCCGAACCTGGAAATCGAAACCGGCAACATCCGGGGGGCCGGTCACGCCAGCGCGACCGGCCGGTTCGACGATGAGCAACTGTTCTACCTGCAGGCCCGCGGCATCCCGGAAGTGGAGGCCCGGTCCTTGGTGGTGCACGCCTTCTTCAACGACCTGATTGGGCGGATTGGCCGCCCGGAGATTGAGGCGCGGCTGACCGGCCTGGTGGACCAGAAGCTGGCTGCCGTCATGGCGCGGCTGGGTCTCAGCCTTGGCCCAGGGGGTGGGGCCGCGTGAGCCGGGTCAACCTGGGGCCGGCCGAGGCCATCCCCAAGGGCCAGGTGGCCGGTTTCCAAATCCGCCTGTGGGGGCCGGACGGGCCGCACGTCACCGGGCCTTCGGTGGTGGGTGGGCCGGGCGACACCATCCCGGTGGCGGTGGCGCACACGCGAGATGACCGGTGGTACGCCATCGGCGACCTTTGCAGCCACGGGCCGGTGCGGCTGTCAGAAGGCGCCCTGGAGGGCTGCAACGTGGAGTGCTGGAGCCACGGCTCGCGTTTTGACCTGGCCACCGGCCAACCCGTCAACTTCCCGGCGACCGACCCGGTGCCCACCTATCCGGTGGGGCTGCAAGACGGTGCCGTGTACATCGAGATTGGAGCATAAGACCTGATGAGCACGTTGGAAATCAAGGATCTGCATGTCAGTGTGGACACCCCGGAGGGCGCCAAGGCGATCTTGAAGGGTGTCGATTTGACCATCGCCTCCGGCCAGACGCACGCCATCATGGGCCCCAACGGCTCCGGCAAGTCGACCCTGGCCTATTCGTTGGCCGGGCACCCCAAGTACTTGGTGACGGATGGTTCAGTGACGCTCGATGGCGCGGACGTGCTGGCTATGACCGTGGACGAACGGGCCCGGGCCGGGCTGTTCTTGGCCATGCAGTATCCGGTCGAGGTGCCGGGCGTGACCATGGCGAACTTCCTGCGGACCGCCAAGACCGCCATCGACGGCCAAGCCCCGCCGCTGCGGGCCTGGGTCAAGGAAGTGGGCCAGGCCATGGACCGGCTGCGTTTTGACCGCGAGTTCCAGGAGCGGTCCATCAACGAGGGCTTTTCCGGAGGCGAAAAGAAGCGGCATGAGATCTTGCAGATGGAACTGCTCAAGCCGGCCATCGCCATCCTGGATGAAACCGATTCGGGGCTGGACGTGGACGCCCTGCGGATCGTTTCGGAAGGCGTCAACCGGGTCAAGGAGGCGACCGGCCTGGGCGTCATGCTGATCACTCACTACACGCGGATTCTGCGCTACATCCACCCGGACTTTGTGCATGTCTTTGTGGACGGCCGGGTAGCGGAGCGCGGCGGCCCGGAACTGGCCGAACGGTTGGAGGCGGAAGGCTATGACCGCTTTGTCAATGCCTGAGCCGGCCCTGATCCCGGAGGCCGAACTAGCGGCCATCCGGGCCGACTTCCCCATCTTGCAGCGCCAGGTGCGCGGCGGCGTGCCGCTGGTCTACCTCGATTCGGGGGCAACCACGCAGCGGCCTACACCGGTACTGCACGCCATGGAGGACTTCGCCACCGGTCGCAATGCGGCCGTCCACCGCGGCGCCCACGCCTTGGCGGAAGAAGCCACCGAGGATTACGAGGAGGCCCGGGGCGACATCGCGCGTTTTGTGGGTGCCCGGCCGGAAGAGATTGTCTTCACCTCCGGTACCACCGGGGCGATCAACCTGTTGGTCTCCTCGCTGGATGCGGCCAGTACGGGCCGGGGCGGGCCGGCCGCGTGGCAGTTCGCGCTGACCCGCGGGGACCGGATCGTGGTGACCCAGGCGGAGCATCACTCCAACCTGGTGCCGTGGCAGGAGTTGGCGGCCCGGAGCGGGGCCGAACTGGCCTGGCTGCGGGTGGGGCCGGACGGCCGCCTGCGCCTGGACGACCTGTCGCAGGTGGTGACGGCCCACACCAAGGTGGTGGCTTTCACGCACGCCTCCAACGTCACCGGGGCTGTCACCGACGTGGCAACCGTGGTGGCGGCAGCCAAGGGGGTGGGGGCCTTGACGGTGCTCGATGCCGCCCAGACGGCCGGGCACATGCCGGTTGACCTGCCCGGCTTGGGGGTGGACTTCGCGGCCTTTTCCGGTCACAAGACGTTGGGCCCGCACGGTGTGGGCGCCCTTTATGGACGGCTGGATCTGCTGGAGGTCCTGCCGCCCGGCTTCTACGGCGGCTCCATGGTTGAGATTGTCACCATGACGGAGGCGACCTTCCAGCCGCCGCCCACCCGCTTCGAGGCTGGCACGCAACCGGTCACCGAGGTGATTGGCTGGGCAGCCGCGGTGCGCTACTTGAGCGAGATCGGAATGGCCCGGGTTGAGGCCCATGAGGCGGCGCTGACTGCCCGGCTGCTGGCCGGCGTGGCAGGGGTGCCGGGGGTGCGGCTGCTGGGACCTCCTGGGATTGACGGGCGGCTAGGCTGTGTGGCCGTGGAGTTCGACGGCGTGCACCCGCACGACGCGGGCCAGTACCTCGATTCGCTGGGCTTTGCCGTCCGGGTGGGCCACCATTGCGCCCAACCGGTGCACCGGGCGCTGGGGACCCACACCTCCACCCGGGCCACGCTGGGGGTTTACAACACGCCGGCCGAGGTGGATGCCTACGCGGCGGCCTTGGCCACGGTCCGGCCTTACTTTGGGGTGGGCGAGTGATGGGCGTGGGTGGCTTTGGAGCCGGTTTGGGGTCGATGGAGCAGCTCTACCAGCAGCTCATCTTGGACCACTCGCGCCGGCCGCACGGCAAGGGCCTGCTGGAGGCTTTCGACGGCGAGTCGTTCCAGGTCAACCCGACCTGCGGCGACCAGGTGCGGCTGCGAGTGACCTTGGCGCCCGATGGCGCGCGCTTGGCGACGTTGGGCTGGGACGGCCAGGGTTGCTCCATTTCCCAGGCTTCGATCTCGGTCATGAACGACCTGGTGGCCGGGCTGGCGTTGCCGGAGGTGGCCGCCTTGGGGGAGGCCTTTGGGCTGTTGATGCATTCGCGTGGTCGTGGCGTCCCGGACCAGGTGGCCGATTCGCTGGGTGATGCCATCGCCTTCGAGGGCGTGTCCCAGTACCCCATGCGTGTCAAATGCGCCCTGTTGGGTTGGATGGCCCTGAAGGACGCTGTGGCCAAGGCGGCGGCGGGGGATTCCAGCCCCGCGCACGTGCCGGAAGGGATCTAAGAGAAATGGCTAGTGACTTGCCGCAATCGCCCTACACCAGCTCGCACATTGCGCCGCCGCCCGCGCCGCGGCCGGCTGAGCCGGTCAGGTCTAGTTTGGCGGCTGCCGCGGCGGCCGGGCCGGGCGCGGTTCCGGCCGGACCGGGCACGCCGGGCGCCGCCGGAACCGGGTCGGCTGAACCGGCCGCGGCCGGTTCCGAAGCCGGGGCCGGGGCTGTCGCCCTGGGCCCCGGTGCCCCCACGGTGGCGGACGTGGAGGAGGCCCTACGGGATGTGATCGACCCTGAATTGGGCATCAACGTGGTGGACTTGGGGTTGCTCTATGGCGTGCACCTGCTGGCGGATGGTTCGGCGGTGGTCGACATGACGTTGACCTCGGCCGCCTGCCCCCTGACGGACATGATCGAGTCACAGGCCGCCGCCGCCCTGGAGGGCCTGGTGACCGGTGTCGAGATCAATTGGGTCTGGCTGCCGCCGTGGGGCCCGGACCGGATCACGGATGAGGGCCGCGAACAACTGCGCGCCATCGGCTTCAACGTCTAGCGCTGCACTGCCCCAACGCTGCCAGCGGCCTCTCAGTTCCGGGTTCGTCAGGTGGGACCCGCCGCAGAGTGTCGTCAGGTGGGGACGGGTCCCAGGTGACGACTACTACCGCAGGATTCGTCAGGCGGGGACGGGTCCCAGGTGACGAACCCTGCGAAGTGAAAGTGGCCACCTTGGACCTGGACCCAGGTGGCCACCCTCAAAGTCGGTCTGGTCAGGGCACCACCAGATGGTTGGTGTACTTCACCACC
>JAISTN010000288.1 GCA_031272565.1 Bifidobacteriaceae bacterium | reverse complement strand
CGGTGGCGGTGGTGCCGGTGGCGTTTTGCCCCAAGGTGCCGTCGAACGTGATCAGTGAAGTCTTGCCGGCGCTGGTGGCCGTGCCCCCGGACAGGTTGTACTTGGCCAGTTCGAGCGCCCGGTTGTAGCCATCGCCGTGGTTTAGGAAGTACAGCGTGGAGCCATCGGTCAGCACGAACTGGTTGAACGAGTGGCTCTGGTAGTGGCCCATGATGGTGTAGGTCAGGGTTGACGTGTTGACGTCCAACGGCAGGTTGGTCTGGTGGTTCAGGCCGTCCGACTGCGCGTACATCGACCGGCCCTGGTCGATGTACAGGTGCCCACCGGCGGTGGCCATTCTGAGGTTGCCGGACCGGAACACCTCATAGATGCCCTTGAATGAGGTCGAATGCCGCACGTCTCCGGACTTGATGTGGAGCACACCCGTTTGGGTCCAAGCGGCGTTGTACTTGTAGACGCCAATCACGTTCTGGGCGTCATTCTCAGTGATGTTGTCATGTCCCACCACCACGTAGAAGTTGCCGTCCGTACCCTGGTGGAAACCGCCCCAGACGGGGTAGTCGGCGTAGGTCTTGGCCGTCACCAGTTCGGCGCTGGTAAAGGCGGCATCGTACTTGAAGACCTTCAGTTGGCTGCCGGTGGTGCCACCGCCGCCGGACACGACATAGACGCTGCCGGTTCCGTCCTGGTAGTAGGCGATGTTGTCCCGGCCGGTGGCAGCATACGAGGGGTACATGCTGGTGGCGATCGGGATGGACGCCAGATCATCCAGCACCTTGACGGCACCCGCTGGGATGACGGCCGCCTGGGCGGCCGGGTTGATGGCCACCCCGGTTCCCGCCACCAGGGCGATCGATGCGGCCAGGGACAATGCGCGGCGAATGCGACGTTTCACGACAACTCCTTTGGGACGGTGACACGCGCTGGCTGGGGATCGGGGTGGTCAATTGGCAGGTCAACAACCAAGGTGCGGTGGGGCGTACTGGACCACCGGGACAGCCAGCCAGACACTCCATTCTAGTCGCCCCCAAGGCCGCCGGCCTTGGGACTGTGGAGGGAACGGCCGGTTGGCCGCCGATGCCGCCCGCGCTACCTAACGACCCGGCCGGAGGCGTTGCCGGCCGCCAGGGCGGCCACCTCGCTGGCTGTGATCAACGCGAAATCGTGCTCAATCGAGTGTTTCAAGGCGGAGGCTGCCACCGCGAAGTCGATCGCGGCTTGCCCGCCCAGGCCCGTCTGGAGGGCATAGATCAGGCCAGCCCCAAACGAATCGCCGCCCCCCACCCGGTCCACAATGGTCAGGTCATAGGTCGGGGTAAAGAACGCCTCACCGTCTTGATAAAGCAGCCCTGACCAGGTGTTATGCGAGGCGCTGAGGGAACCGCGCAGCGTGATGGCCACCCGCTCCAGGCCAAACCGCCCAGCCAGTTCCCGGGCCACGGCCACGTAGCCGGCCCGGCTCAGCTTGCCGCCGTCGATGTCGCTGTCCGGGGCGCTGATGCCAAACACGTCTTGGGCGTCCTGCTCGTTGGCTATGCACAGATCGACGTGTTCCATGAGGCGGCCCATGGTGGCGCCGGCCTGGTGGCGGCTCCACAGCTTGGAGCGGTAGTTGAGGTCACAGGAGACGGTCAGCCCCAGGCGCTTGGCAGTCTGGACCGCCTCCAGACAGGCCGCCGCGGGCCGTTCACCCAGTGCCGGGGTGATACCGGTGGTGTGCAGCCAGCTAGCGCCATCCAGGATGGCGGGCCAGTCATAGGCCGAAGGCTCGGCCTGGGCAATGGCGGACCGGGCCCGGTCGTAGACCACCTGGGAGGGCCGCTGGGAGGCGCCCCGCTCCACAAAGTAGAGGCCCAAGCGGTCCCCCTGGCGCAGCATCCACCGGGTGTCCACGCCGTAGCGGCGCACGGCGTTGACCGCGGCCTGGCCCACCGGCCCCGGCGGCACCACGCTGACGTAAGCGGCCTCCAGGCCCAGGCTGGCCAGGCAGACGGCCACGTTGGCTTCGCCGCCGGAATAGCTGGCCTCGAAGGTCTCGGTCTGCACCAGCCGGGTGTAACCGGGTGGGTTCAGCCGCAGCATGATCTCCCCGAAGGTCACTACCTGTCCGCTCATGCCAGCCGTCCTCTCTCTCAAGCGCGCTGAATCGGTGCGCCAAACTGGCTAGTTCATCGAACCGGCCGGACCCAGGCGGGCGCAACCGCGTCCAGAGAGTGAACTCTATATCAATGAGCGAACGCGCGGTAGTTGACCGCCCAACAGGCCTGAACCGCTCGCACTGGTCCGCTGGCTACAGGCCGCGGATCTCCCGCAGGGTGTCGATCACGGCCACCACGTTCGCCACCGGCACATTGGCCTGGACGTTGTGGACGGCATCGAACACGAAACCGCCGCCGGCCCCAAAGATCTCGATCTGCTGCAGCACGTGTTCCCGTACCTCCGCCGGAGTGGCGTAGGGCAGCACCCGTTGGGTGTCCACGCCGCCACCCCAGAACGTCACCTGGTCACCGTACGTCTCCTTCAGCCAGGCAGGGTCCATACCCTTGGCGTTGACCTGCACCGGGTTGAGGATGTCAAACCCGGCCTCGATCAGGCACGGGATCAACGGCACAATGCAGCCGCAGGAGTGCTTCATGGTTTTCCAGGGCGTGTGCTCGTGGATCCAGTTGGTCAGACGCTGGTAGTGCGGCAGCCACAACTCGTTGAACGTGTCAACCGAACAGAACTGGGAGTCCTGGGTGCCAAAATCGGTGCCGCAAATGTAGGCCACGTCAGCGTCTTCACCGACGGACTGCCACAGGCGCTCCACGTTGGCCAGGGCAATGTCGATTTGGCGGCGGAAGACCTCATCGATGTATTCCGGCCGGGTCAGGATCGACATGTACCAATCGGCGATGCTCCGGATGCCCTTCGGGTCCGGCAGGCAGGCCCCCGGCACGTAGGCGATGTCGCCCAGGCCGGCCCCGGGAATGCCCAGCACCACAGCCTTGCCGGTGGCCCGGGCGGCCTTGGCCCCGGCCACGATGTAGTCCAGGTCCGCCTGGCTGAGCGGCCCAAACTCCTCCAGGTTGTCTGCCACGTCCAGCAGGTCATCGTCTTCCACCTCGCCCCGGCGCTCGATGGCGTCGAAGAAGAAGCCCCCCTGGTTGGGCATGCGGGCACTGGGCGGATAGTTGCGGTCACCGGCGCCGTGGACATAGACGTCGCCATCGGCCGCCGGCGTCAAGTCGATGTCCTGGGCGATCAACACAGTCTGGCCCCACGGCGTGACCTGCTCATGCACCTCCAGTTCGGAAATGCCGAAGAAGTTCTTGGGGCTGGGCACCGGCACACAGTCGACGCCAATCACCGCTTGCAACTCTGGGTCGACCTCGCCCAGCATCTGGAACGGGTCGGTCACCCGGACCGGTTTATCCGCCAGGCCGTAGTGCTGGCGCAGCTCCGCCACCATGCGGCAGTGCATGCCTGTGACGGCGGTGGCGCCAAAATCGACCGGCACCGTGTCCGGCGCCTGGTGGTTCAGGGCGGCCAGGACTCGCTGACGTGATTCCATGTTGAAACCTCCTTTGGTTTCCCGGCCTAGGGCCGGTTTGGCTACAGGCCGTATTCCTCGGGGATGAACTTCTGATCCCACAGTGGCAGCATCTCTTCCACCAACGCGACCTCATCGGTGGGCGTTTCTTCCAACTGCAGCCGCAGCAGGTCGAACCAGGCTTCTTCGGCTTCGGGGATCAGCAGGTTCCCCGCCCCATGAGCGGCCTCCAACAGGTCCAGCGCCTTGGTGGCACCGGCCACGGCCGCCGCCACCGGGGTGGCCTCAGCCACGATCGCCTGGCTGATTTCGATCACGGAAGCGGGCGTCAGTATGTAGGCCTGCGGGTCCAGCGGCGCGTCTGAGGCGGCGTGCAGGTCACGCAACCACAACGCCTGACCAGCGGCCGTGGCTTGGTTCAACAGCCGGGTGTCATAGATCAACTGCTCCACCGACACCAGCGGCGCCGGGCCGGACAGCAGCTTGATGTCCTGGACCGACTCGTTGGACCACAGATCGGCCGCGCAGGCCGCCACGTTGCCAACCGGTGAAAAGTGGGCGCAGGCCGCGCTGCGTCCTTCCATCGAGATTGGGATGCCGGTGATGGCCTTCAAGAACGGGCCCTCATAGCCGCAGTCCTTGTCCGGCCCGGTGGCGCCCTGTTCAACCGCCACCAGGGTCCGCACCACGGACACCACCCGCACCAGAGCGGCAAACAACCGCGGGATGAAGCCCTGTTCGGCCAGCACCATGGCGGTGTTGCCGAAGCCGCAGGCCGTGTCGCCGCCCGCGATGCGGCCATGCTGAGCCGCGATCTGGACAATCCGGGACCAGACGAACTCCATGTCCCGCACGCCCAGCACGCCAAGGGCGAA
>JAISTN010000250.1 GCA_031272565.1 Bifidobacteriaceae bacterium | reverse complement strand
ATTCTGTCACTCCCTGGTCAGGTCATAGATCGCCAGGTGATAGGGCTGGGAGATGGTGTGGGATTCGGCCACGTTGCCCAACCAAGGCTGGGCGGCCACGAAGTCGCTGCCGTAGTCCCAGATCGGGTTGCACATGGCTTCCCATTCGGCCTCCGCTGCCGCCAGGTAGTACGAATCGTCGCCCGTTTCAAGGGCTTGGGCTAGATTCTCGTTGATCTCTGGCGTGGTGCAGCCGGTGTAGTTCAGGCCGCCGCCTTCACCCCAGTAGACCTGGCCGTACAGGTAGCCGTTGGACGAATCCGGCCAGGTGTTGGACTGGATGAACAGGTCCGGTGCCAGCGCGTGGTCTGCGAACCAGTCGCCGTAGACTTCTGATTCGGACCGGGCCGTGGCCGTCGCGTCCAGGCCCAGCGCCAGGAGCTGCGCCGCCACCGTTTCCGCGATCTGCTTGTCGTCCATCGACATTTCGAAGTAACCCATTTCGACCTTGGTGCCGGGCGGCAGCGTGGCGACATAGTCCTGGAACGGCTGGGGATCATAGACAATGTCGATCGAGTCGCCCTTGACGGCGCCGCGGGAGAACTTGCCGGTGGCCAGGGTGCCCTTGTGGGGGATCACGTCTTCAACCATCTGGGCCCAGTCAATGAACTGGTAGAAGGCCCGGCGGGCCTCCGCCGTGGCGAAGAAGTCCCGGTTGGGGTTCATGTAGACGATGCCGACCTGGAAGGTGGGCAGCGAATAGGCCTTGAGGGTGGAGTGTTCCTTGTACTTGCCCTGCGAGGCGGAGGCGACCGACCCGATGATCAGGTCTTCGTCCCCGGCTTCCAGCGCCATCTCATAGGCGGAGGCGTCGGAATAGACCGTGATCTCGACCCGCTTGAACTGGGGGTCCTTGTCGCCCCAGTAGTTCTCGTTGTAGAGCATGACGTAGCTGGTGTCGGTGACGGATTCAGTCAACTGGTAGGGGCCGGTGCCGTCGGTGTGTTCCGCTAGGTAGGCCTGGCCAAAGTCATCTGGATTGTCCTGCACCACCTTGGGGTTGACCATCTTGGGCCCGTAGGGAGAGGCCAGGTAGTCCAGGTAGGCCGAGTTAGGCGCGTTCAGCGTGATGGTGATGTGGGAGGCGTCCGGCGTGTCGATCTGCTTGATGTCGCCAGCCAGCCAGGCAACCCCGGCGGCCACGTTCTGACGGCGTTCGAATGACGCCTTGGCCACGGCAGAGTCGAACACGGTGCCGTCGGCAAATTTGACGCCTTCGCGCAGGGTGAACTCGTAGACCGTGTTGTCGTCGCTGACGGTCCATTCGGTGGCCAGGGACGGCACGATGGGCGGGTTGTCATTGTTGGCTTGCTCGTACTTGACCAGGCTTTCGTAGGCGTTCAGCGTGATCATCATGCCGTTGGCGCCGTAGAAGCGGTCCGGGTCTGGCGCCGATGGCGCCGAGAAGAACCCGATGTGCAGCACGTCTTGGCCCTGGGCTGAATCCTCACCGGCCGTGGCGCTGCCAGTGGCACCGGCGGTGCCGGTGTTGGCGTCGTCACTGCCACCGTTGCCGGAGCAGGCGGCGGAAAAGGCGAGGGCGGCCGCCGTCAAGGCGACCGTGGCGCCCTTTGCGGCGCGCTTCCAAGCGGAATTGAATTGGGACATACGGTGTGTGACCTCCGGTTAGGCGATGAAATCGGATGGCCGAGCGGCCCTGAAACACTGCTAGACGTGTTCCATGGAACAGTTTAGCGGAAGCGAAGTGCCTGGTGGGACCCCCTTTGGCTGGCCGGGGTGGCGAACCGGCCGGGCCGGCTTGGCCCAACTGGCCATTCATCCAATAGCGAAATGGCAAACGGCTGCCATGGGCCGGTAATGCCGGTATCTTTCTGGGGTGGGTGGTGGCGGCCCGGCCGGTTCGCCGGCAGCCGGCCGCATCACCCGCACCGTCGACACCACCGAAACCAGCCACACCACCCGGACCGAAGGAGCAGCCGATGGCGATCAACCCGGACTACCGTCTGAAATGGGCCGATTTCCCGGCTGACGAATACCGCGGCCGGGTGGCCAAGGCCCAGGGTCTGATGGCCCAGGCGGGCCTTGACCTGGTGGTGTTATTGCAGAAGGAGAACGTCGAATACTTCAGCGGCTTCCTGACCAACCACTGGGACTCCAAGGCCTTCCCCACCGCGGCCGTGGTGCTGCACGTCACCGAGGAACCGATCCTGGTATTGCCGGGCTTCCTGGCCGGCACGGCCTTCTCCACCAGCTACTACGACCGCCTGCGGACCTTCGACGAACCGCACGCCCGGCCGCGCGAGTTCGCCGAGGTGCTGATCGCCGCCGTGCGCGAACTGGCCGGCCCGGCCGGGGCCAAGGCCCGCATCGGCTGGGAACGCGGCCCGGTGCTGGCGCCGCGCTGGAACTTTGACGACCTGTTGCAAATCCTGCCGGCCCTGGTGGGGGAGGGCGAGATCCTGTCCGCGGCGGACGTCATCTGGGGCTGCCGCCTGATCAAGACGCCGCGCGAACTGGAACGGCTGACCTGGCTGACCGGCGTCACCGACCAAGCCCTGCTGGACACCTTCACCCAGTTGCGGCCGGGCCTGACGGAGTTCCAGGTCGGCACCATGATTGCCGCCCGCATGATGGACCTGGGGGCGGAAGGCACGCAGTTCCGCAACATCCGGGCCGGGGCGGACCGCTACCACTGTTCCGATTCCAACCCCACCCAGCGGCCGTTGGCGGCTGGGGACTTGTTGGTGATCGACATCGGCGCCCAGGCAGGCGGCTATTCCACCGACGTGGCTTACACCGTCTTGATTGGCCGGCCCACCGACCGCCACAAGTTCGTCTGGGATGTCACCCGGCGGGCCCAAGACGCGGCGGTGGCCCTGTGCCGGCCGGGGGTGCCGGCCACCGAGCCCTACCGGGCTGCGGTCAAGGTGATCGCAGAATCCGGCCTGCCCTCGCTGGACATGATTGGGCATTCGATTGGCCTGGACCCGCACGAGCCGCCCATGCTGGACCCGTACGGCATCGAGCCACTCCAGGCCGGCATGTTCCTGTCGGTCGAGCCGTGGCTTTATGACCCGTCCGGCCTGGGCATCTTTGCGCTTGAGGAACACATTTTGGTGTCCGATGGCGGCCCCGTCACCATCTCTTCCGTTCCGCGGGACGAGTTGCGCTGGGTTGAGGCTTAAGATGTGCCCGGTGTCGCTACCAGCCATTGGCTTGCTGCTTGACAACCATGGTCCGGCCGCGGCGGCCTTGAGGGCGGCCCAGGCGGCCGAGGCCGCCGGCGTCACCCGCGTTTGGCTGGCGGAGGACCTGTACCACCGCGGCGCCCTGCCCCTGGCTGGGGCCGTGCTCGCTACCACCCAGCGGATCGGTGTGGGCGTGGGCGTGGTGGCGCCGCAACTGCGGCCGCCCGCCGCCCTGGCCATGGACCTGCGGACCATGAACGATCTTGGACCGGGCCGGTTCACGTTGGGCCTGGGGGCCGGAGTGGGGGAGCGCACCAAGCACATCGGCTTGCCGGCCCGCCCGCCGTTGACGATTGTGCGCCAGGCGATTGAGCAGGTCAGGACCTTGCTGGCTGGCGGCACGCTAGCCACCGGCGGCCTGTTGCACCAGGCCGAAGGGTTGACCCTGAGCGGGGCGGCCGGGGACGGGCCAGCGGTGCCGGTCTACGCCGCCGCCGTGGGGCCCAAGGCGCTGGCCCAAGCAGGCCGGGTGGCCGATGGCGTCGTGTTGTCGATGATGTGCTCGGTGGAGCACATCCGGGTGGCGACCGGCCTGGTCCAGGAGGCAGCAGGGGCGGCCGGGCGTGAGCCGGTGGCGGTGGTGGCCTACGTGCCGGTCTGTCTACTGGCGGACAAGGCCGCCGCCAAGGAATCGATGCGCCGCTGCGTGGCCGGCTACATGGCGGCCTGGGCTGGGTTGGATTTCCTGTCGACTCTGTTCACCGAGTGGAGCCCGCTGACCCGGGAAGACTTGACGGCGGCCGGAGAACTGCTGGCGGCGGCGGACTGGGCCGGGCTGCAGCGGTTGTTGCCAGACGACTTGATCGACCAGTTCGCGGTGGCCGGCGATCTGCCGGAGTGCCGCCGCCTGCTGGCGGTGCTGGCGCAGGCCGGCGTCACCGAGGTGGCCCTGTCCTGCGAGGATGGCCGCCTGGAATCGGCCTTCACCCTGGCCTGAGCGGGTTAGGTCTTACACCGGCCGGGTAAAGCTGGCCGCCGGGACGGCCTCCCAGGCCGGCAGGATCTCGCTCAACACATAGGCGGCGATGGCGCGCGCATCCGGGAACACGTCCGCGTCCGCCAGCGAGGCCAGGTCCTTGAGGGTCAGCCAGGCCAGGTCTGGTGATTCGCCCGGGCCGGGCCGCCCGGCCGGCGGACCGGCCGCCACGAAGGCGAAGACGATGTCGTTGTGCCAGTGGTCGGAGCCGTCGCCAAAACTGTGTGTGGTCAGGCAGACGGGGTGGGGGTGCAGCACGGCCGCGGTGGTCCCCAACTCCCGCAACCGGTGCGGGGGCTGCAGGACTTGCAGTTGGTTCAGGCGGTAGCCAGACTCTTCTTCGATTTCATGCCCAATGGCACTCCACGGGTCCTCGGCTGGCTCGACGTGGCCCCCAACTTGTAGCAGCTTGCCCAACGTCTTGTGGCGGTGGAACAGGACGCGCGGTTCGGCCCAGAAGGTGCCCACGATGTGCGCGGAGACGGTGTTGTCATGCCCGCCGGGCTGAGTGTGCAAGTGCGCCACGAGCCTGTCCTTTCGCCGCCAGGATCAGCCTACTTGGCGCCACCGGGTGCCCGGGGAAACCTCGTCACCCCGGACCTGGACCCAGGTGACAGCCTTCTTGGCCGTGGGTGGCCGGGTTGGGGGCTTGGGGGGTTGACGGCGAGTTCGCGGGTCATTGGGTCAGCGACGACTGGTCTGGGACTGTGTGTTGGCGGGCTTGGGTGGCAGGGGCAGGTTTGGCAGTGGTTGAGACAGTGACGAGTCGGCCTGGGACGCTGAGGGTGAGCCGTTGGGTGGCAGCGGCAGGTGCACGGATCATTGGGTCCG
>JAISTN010000240.1 GCA_031272565.1 Bifidobacteriaceae bacterium | reverse complement strand
GCTCAAACATCACCTGCAGGCCAACGCAAATGCCCAGCACGCCACGGCCCCCCGCCAGGCGCCGCTCGATCAGCTTGGGCGCCCCCACCGCGGCCAGGCCGGCCATGACGGCGGCAAACGCGCCCACCCCGGGCACAATCAGGCCGTCGGCCGCCAGCACCGCCGCCGGTTCGGCCGTCAGGGACACGTCCGCCCCGGCCCGGGCCGCCGCCCGCACCGCGGAGCGCACGTTGCCGAAGCCGTAATCCAACACCACCACGCTGGGCGCCACGGTCATTCGCCCCTTGGCCGCCGCGGCCGCCGATGCCGCACGCCGGCGATGATCGCAATCGCCTGCTGGGTGGTCAGGTCGCCCGTGTGGACGGCGTAGCGCAGCGCCTTGTCGCCCTCCTCCGGGTCGATCAGCAAGTCCTCCAGGACCTGCGGCAGTTGGGCCAACACCAGGCCGGCCGCCAGGCTAGCCACCTCCTGGCCCGCCTGGTACTGGTAGGCCTGCAGATCGGCCGCCCCTGGGTTGTCGGACGGCCCGCGGTGCAACAGCAGGACCGTCTCTTGGCCCACCGTGTCGCTCAGGCGGCTGGCGGCGGCCAACGCCGCCGCCTCAGTCGGATCGTCCAGCACCGCCATGCCCAAGCCATCTTTGACCAACGCCAGCGCATCCACCCGCGGGCCCTTCAAGACGGCCGCCAGCAGTGTCGCGTCCCGGGCCCGCACCACCAGCACGGCCACCTCGCGTGGCTTCGGTTCGGCCGGCGGCCCGCTCAGGTCCAATTCGGGTGCCGGCGGGGCGGGCGGCAGGCCGTCCCCGGCCTTCCCAGCACCGCCGGTGCCGCCCGCCTCGCTGGCCAGTAGATCGGCCAGCGCCGCATCCCAGCCGTCCGGTTCGGCCGGCGCGGTCACAGCGCCCCCTTGGTGCTGGGCACGCCCACCACCCGCGGATCTGGCTCCACGGCCGCCCGCAGCGCCCGGGCCAGAGCCTTGAACTCCGCCTCCACGATGTGGTGCGGGTCCCGCCCGGCCAGCACCGTCAGGTGCAGGCACAGCCCGGCGTTGAGGGCAAACGACTCGAAGACGTGGGCTGCCAGCGAACCCGTGAAATGCCCCCCAATCAGCGCAAACGCCAACTCCGGCGGCTCCCCGCTGTGGACACAGTAGGGCCGGCCGGACACGTCCACCACCGCCCGGGCCAGGGCCTCATCGAGCGGCACGGCGGCTGAGCCGAAGCGGGCAATGCCCACCTTGTCGCCCAACGCCTGGCGCACCGCCTGGCCCAGCACAATGGCGGTGTCCTCCACCGTGTGGTGCACGTCGATGTGCAGGTCGCCGCTGGCCCGGACCGTTAGGTCGATCAGCGAGTGCTTGGACAGGGCCGTCAACATGTGGTCGTAGAAGCCAACGCCCGTGGCGACATCGGCCACCCCCGTGCCGTCCAGGTTGACCGTCACCGTGACTTCCGATTCGGCGGTCTTGCGCTCCACCGTGGCCGTCCGTGCCATCATGCCTTCCCCTTCACTTGGTCCATGGTCTCAGCCAGCGCCGCCAAGAACCGGTCTGTCTCCTGTTCGGTGCCGGCCGAAACCCTCAGCCAGCCGGCCGGCCCCACCTCACGGATGAGTACGCCCCGGTCGAGTAGGCCCTGCCAGATGGCGTGCCGGTCCGCGAAGCGCCCAAACAGCACAAAGTTCGCATCTGATTCTGGCACTTCCAGCCCGCGCCGGCGCAGTTCGCCGGCCAGCCGGGCGCGGGTGGCCCGCAGTTGGGCGACCTGTTCCATCAAGGCTTGGCGGTGCTCCAGGGCCGCCAGGGCGGCCACTTGGGTGATGGCGGAAAGATGATACGGCAGCCGCACCGTGCGCAGGTAGCCAACCAGATCGGCCGCCGCCGCCAGGTAGCCCAGCCGGGCGCCGGCAAAGGCGAAGGCCTTGGACATGGTGCGGACCACCGCCAGGTGTGGGTAGCGCGGCAACAGACCCAACGCCGTGGGGGTGCCGGGGCGGCGGAATTCGGCGTAGGCCTCGTCCACCACCAGCACGGCCCGGCCGGCCACGTGCTGGGCGATGGCCTCCACGGTGGCCAACGGCAGGGCGGTGCCGGTCGGGTTGTTGGGGCTGGCCAGCAGCACCACGCTGGGGTTCACCAAGTCGATCTGCCCGATGGCGCGTTCCACGTTGATGGTGAAATCCGGCTCGCGTTCCCCCGGCCGCCAGTCGGTGAAGGTGTCCCGGGCGTACTCCGGGTACATCGAGTAGGTGGGTCCAAACGAGGTCACGGTCCGGCCCGGCCCGCCAAAGGCCTGCAGCACGTGCAACATGACCTCGTTGGAGCCGTTGGCCGCCCAGATCTGGTCCGCGGTCAGGAAGTCCGCGCCGGATTCGGCCGCCAGGTAGTCTCTCAAGGCGTGGCGCAGTTCAGTGAAGTCGCGATCTGGGTAGCGGTTGGCCTGGCCAGCAGCCTGCGCCACCCGCTGGGTGATGGCCGCCACCACCGCCGGGGGCGGTGCGTAGGGGTTCTCGTTCACATTCAGGCGCACCGGCACCGCCAGTTGGGGCGCCCCGTAGGGCCCGGCCCCAACCAGTTCCGGCCGCGCGGGCAAACTCACCTTGACAGTCTATTCATGCCGCCGCTGCCCCGGCCGGACCAGCCCCGCGCGCCCGCCGGGCCGCGATTGCCTCGCCGTGGGCCGGCAGGTCTTCATCGGCCGCCAAGGCCTCGATCAGATCCCCCACCTGGGCCAAAGCCGGCGCCGAATAGTCGATCTGCTGGACTGACTTGAGGAAGGCGGTGACGCCCAGGCCGGAGGCGAACTTGGCGGTGCCACCAGTGGGCAGCACGTGGTTGGAGCCAGCCAGGTAGTCGCCCAGCGGTACAGGGCTGTAGGGGCCAACAAAGATGGCGCCGGCGTTGGTGATCCGGGCTGCCACCGCGGCGGCGTCCCGGACCTGGATTTCCAGGTGCTCGGCCGCGTACTCGTTGGCGGCGGCCACCGCCTGGTCCAAGTTGTCCAGCAACACGATGCCGCTC